>NZ_JAGLEJ010000032.1 GCF_023145115.1 Algiphilus sp. | reverse complement strand
TCCGGGGATATAGGGGCAACTACAAGTTACCGGGCGATGATGCTAGATGCGACCAGGCCGGCCGTCGATGATCGTGCCGTAAATTTTAAGTTGTTCTGCCGTGGACATATGCGCCTTGTTCAGGGAGTGCGCGTAGTACGGCTGATGGTCCTTCGGCATCTTGAGATAGACGAAAGCATCGATGATGGTCAGCAGGCCGGCAAAGGCCACGCCCAGGGTGAAGCAGATCACTTCGACGGACGCGCCGGAAGTCGCCGCGATCTCGAAGGGGATGAACAGCGCCAGGCCCAGCACCACGCGCACGAAGCGCGCGGCCCGGCTGTGCTTGGGCCGTTTCGCATGCGAAACCGCATGCTCGGTTGTCTGATCGGGCTGGATTTTCATGTTCATTGACGTGCCTCGACGCGATCAGCTCCTGCGAAGAAAAGAATAGCTCCGTCACTGCCGGCGAAGTCAAGCGCATTGCCCTTGCGGCGGTCGCCAAGGGGCGAGAGCGACCTCCGCAAGGACAGTGCGCTCTGTGGGCCGACCGATATCCATAAGCGCCCAAGGGAGTCATTTGCAGCGCACCTGACTTGGGTCATCCAATTGGATGACCACGATTAGCAGCCTTCGATGACCGAGCGAAAGCTGTTGGGCTTTACCCGGTCATACGCCTTGCCGCGCTTTTACTGCCTCTGAGGACGGCAAGGCTTTTCCCTGCGCCGTGCGGAGACGACGCAGGGCTGACCCGTCGCTACGCGCCGGGCCAGGAGATCACACCTGATGCACCATCAGGTGCGTCAGCGCCGCCGCTAACTTGTTGTGCTAGCGGCGGTTGTGCGTCAGACACGCGCATGACAGCGCGCCGACATTTGTCTGACGCCTTCGTAAAATCAAGCGCTTAGAGCTCCCAAGCGGCGGCCCGACCTTCGGGCCGGCGCGCGGCGACTTGCCAGCGTTTACGGACGGCCCGAATCTGTCCTCAGAGGGGCAATTTTGCCGACCTATGCGTTACACCTTACGCGTACCCCAGGCTACGCAACGCGCGCTCGAAGAAGGCGCGAATCGGCCCAGCAGGAGCGCTTCACAGCTCGCGAAGAAGCTCATCGAATCCCACGTGCATGATCGGCCGATCGCGGCTTCGGAGCTGTCGCCGCTCTACGCTCGGATGGGCGATGCGACTGCGCTGAGTCGGGAAAACTTGGTGATGCTTGTCGAGATCACTTTGCTGCTTCGCCGTCTCGCTGAGGTGCAGGAACCCGGGACCGCAACGTAAGCTCACTATCAGGCTCTAAAGATCGGCAATCAACTCAACGACGATCTCCAAAACAAGCCCTGACTTTCCTCCACGACGCGCCGGCGGCGTGCGCTGAAAATGACTCCCCTCCTACATGAGCCGTCCAGGCATGCGCTGCGATGGACGCGGGTTCCCGCCTGTGTTATCCCACTATCATCGAGGCCGGAACGGAGCCTTCAATGGCAGACACAGCAAGAGTGTTTTGGTCAGGCAACCGCCAAGTCTTACGACTGCCCGCGGGCTATCGTTTGGAGGGCGATTCGGTGAGGATCCGGCCCGTCGCCGGAGGCCTGTTGTTGGAGCCAATGCCTACGGATTGGAGCTGGCTGGCAGATGTCATCGGTAATCTGGATGACGACTTCGTCGACGCTGCGCTTGACCAACCACGGTCCGAGGCGCCACTTCCCGGCGCCGGGTTTTAAGCGCCCTTTGTTGACCATTTTCTTGCTCGTTACCACTTACGAACGTCAAGGCTTGTGGGCAATCAGGGTGCGACAGCGCAGGCAGGGCGATCCCCAAAAGATCGCCCAACGGAGCGGGCCGCGGTAGCGGCGTCGTGCCCGGATTGTCCACATGCCGCGCGAGATCCAGCTCGCTTCACGGATCTGCCCCTCACCACCTTCGAAGCGCCGATAGTCATGCTGCCAGGGCTCTTATTCGATTCCATCCGGTACGAGCCCTCGCTTTGCAACAGTGCCGTGTTCACACATCGAGGCGCTGCAATTCTTGGCGGTTTGATCGCTCGGTTGGTCGCCAAAAAGTAGGGCCGCGTCCGAAGATGCGGCCCTCGCTTGTAGCTTACTCAGCTTCACCAACTGCGGTTGCCAGATTAGCGCTTGGGGGTTCGACGCTCAAGTCCCACCCTTGGCTGAGGCCGCGGACTTGACCCGCCGCGCGCGGGCTGCTCGGTCACCCCGGCGCCGGTAGCTCAAACGGTAGAGCCTCAGTTCCACCAACTGCAGAGATGCGGGTTCGAGCCCCGTCCGGCGCTCATGTCGCTACCGGCACGATCCAGCGTCGCGGCCCGTGCTCGCGCCTGAAGTCCGTGCTGCATATCAATCCACCCCGCGGTCTGCGTCACGCGACGGCTCGTTTCGCATGCGAAACCCCGGGCAGGTGGCGAGTGTGGCCCTGTCTTCAGCCGCCGTGGACCGTAGCCTGTCCGTAGCAGCCCCCAGGAAATCTCTGCGAGCAGGTGAGCGTGGTTGTGGTCGTCTTGATTTCAGGTAAACACTCCGTGACGGAGGGCGGGACTGCTAAACCGACTACTCTGCCTAGCACGCCAAGCCGAGTGTCGCGATAGATCCTCTAAGCCCGACCGCCGGTTCGGCTTCCGGCGCACTCCGGTGCCGGGCAGAGGATGCTCTTTCTTCGTGTGCCCTCCACTTGCTCATGATGCCATGATCTAAGAAAATCATGATGAAGGGCGCAAGCTTCGACACAGGCATTTCAGCATGACGAGTAAGGAATCCCCCGCAGAAGGGGTGTCAAGAGGCCAGGGGGAGGGCATCCCTCCGGCGAACGATACGAGAGAAGAGGTGCCGATCCAGGTTATGGTGCCGGAATCGATCCGGCGCCAGGTGGCCATGATGGGCGTTAACCGCGGGGAAAACATCCGGACCGTTGTGTTGCGCGGCTTGCAGGCCATCGGAATCGACGTTCCTGAATCCGAGCTGGCCGACCGCCGTGGACGGCGCCGCAATAAGAATGGGTGTGGCAATGGCGCGAAGTGATCTTCTCGTCAGCTTGGTGAAATCGAGCGCGAGCGGCGACAAACAGGCTTTTCAGAAAGCTGTTGAAGCAATTATCGCCGAGGAACGGGCAAAGCAGCACAATATTCTTGCCGACCGGCTGACAAGAGCCATACAGCTCAATGGCAGCGGCGCGCACAGAACAAATCCCGTGCTTGAAACAACCGCAAAGCACCGTGAGTACTTATCTGAGGTTAGGCCGCGGCGGCAGTTGGAAGATCTTGTTCTGCCGGACACGGTCAAACAGGCGATTTCGGAGCTAGTTGAAGAACAGCAGCGCGCTGATCTACTACGTTCAAACGGTTTGGAGCCGCGTCATCGGGTGCTTCTGGTCGGGCCGCCCGGAACGGGCAAAACAAGTATGGCCGAAGCGATCGCGGAGGCCGTAGCGGTTCCGCTATTCGTCGTGCGCTATGAAGCGATGATCGGCAGCTATCTCGGTGAAACGGCCGCACGCATGAAGCGGGTCTTCGACTATGCCCGCACGACGCCTTGTGTGCTTTTTTTCGATGAATTCGATGCAATCGGCAAGGAACGGGGCGATATTCATGAAACTGGCGAGATCAAGCGTGTTGTCACATCCCTCTTGATGCAGGTCGATGACCTGCCGAGTTATACAATTGTTGTCGGCGCGACAAATCATCCGGAACTTCTGGACCGAGCCTCGTGGCGTCGTTTCCAGTTGAGGTTATCGCTGCCGATGCCGACACGGAAAGCGCTTGCCGAATATATCGACCGCTTTGCGGAGCGGTTCGATGATACGCTGGGATATACATCTTCAACAATTGCCAAGAAACTTGGCAGGATCAGCTATGCGGAAGCGGAGCAGTTTTGCCTCGATATCTTGCGGCGTCATGTGCTGACCCTTGGGGAAAAACCGTTGAAGGCGGTTGTGGCCGATCAGCTAAACATCTGGACGGTCAGGGCCGAACAACAAGATTACACGAGCGGGAGGATAGATAATGGCGGACCGGCCGCTACTGATCCTTCCGAAGCCTGAGCCTATAGACCCGCCCCGCGCCGGCGGAGGCGGAGGTCAGATTCGAAAACCTGGCCGCGATGCCCAGATCGGGCGATTCCAGCCGGCATTCCAGAGGTTACGTCAGGCGCTCGCTGGCGGTGCCGCCGGAGCAATGGAGTTGCGCGATGATCCGAGCAGCCTCGCGCCAGACAGGGTAATCGTTTTCGAGATCGCCGGCACCGTAGATGATTTCGTAAAGGCCGTCGCCAAGGTTCCAGGCCTTGAGTTTATGGCTGAGATCGAAACCGAGCAGCCGCCGGATGAGTTGTTTGCCGTGAAAGACTCGCGTAAAGGGCGAGAAGGACTCGACCGCGACGATAAGGACGTGCCCGGTCGATTCTATCTGGCCATGCCGACGACCGGTGCCTTCAATGAATTGCTGAGCCTTTGGCAGCGCTGGTCGCGCGGAGAGCGTCTTGGGCACGGCTACACGCCATTTGAGAGAGTGTTCGAGCAATTGCGGGTATTGCGCCCCTGGGGCGCAGCCGACCGCATTCTCGATGAAACGATTGCCTTTTGGCAGGAGGAGCTTGCCAGAGCGCCGGACCGCCCGGTACGAACCGAAGTTGAACTTTGGTTCCTCCCAAACGAAGCCGGGCAGCGGAACGCATCGGAGCGGCTTGCCGCTCACATCGCAGAAGCCGGCGGGCGGGTCGTCCACGAGAGAGTCATCAGTGAGATCGCCTATCACGGGGCGCTGATCGATATCCCCGCCCAGGCTATTCCGGCGCTGATGCAGCGAGCCGAAGTAAATCTGGCGCTTGCAGATGAAGTAATGTTTCTGCGGCCGCAGAGCACCCTCCACAATGAGCTAGAACCGGAAGAGGTGGAGACGCCGGGCGTTGAGGAAAGGGCAGGCGCTCCTTCGGAGAACGTGCCGATCGCCGCCTTGCTCGACGGCTTTCCACTGCAGCGCCACGCTCTGCTGACTGATCGCCTGAGCATAGATGATCCTGACAATCTCGAAGAAATGGCGATTGTTGCAAGGCGCGTTCATGGCACGGCGATGGCGTCGCTCATCCTTCATGGCGACCTGAATGCAGGCGAAACGCCGCTTGAACGGCCGCTTTATCTCCGGCCGATCATGTTCGCCCAGGCTAATGGTCAGGAACGCACTGACGGCGACCGGCTCCTCATCGACACGATTTACCGGGCGGTACTAAGAATCAAGGGTAGCGCCGGCGAAGATGCAGCCGCACCATCCGTGTTCCTAATCAACCTGTCGATCGGTGATGGACGCCGGCCTTTCGCGCGGCTGGTAAGCCCGCTCGCACGTCTGCTGGATTTTCTGTCCGAGCGCTACGGGATCCTCTTTCTGGTCAGCGGCGGAAACATCACCGAACCCCTACGCATCAATCGATACGACACTTGGAAGGACTTTGAGGATGCGCCGGCTGACGAGCGTGAACGAGCTGTTCTCGAAGCACTTAACGCTGCCAAGCACGAACGGACACTTCTCTCGCCGGCGGAAGCGCTCAACGTGCTGACTATCGGTGCGCAGCATCATGATGCTGTGGCAGCGCGGCCCGGCGCTCTCCTTGCGGTTGATCCCTATGACAGCCATGAACTGCCGAACGCAAGCTCGGCTCTCGGTCTTGGCCACCGGCGTTCAGTCAAGCCGGAGATATTCCTCCCAGGCGGGCGGGAGTTCGTCCGTATGGGCCGGTCGGGCGGCGGCATCGAGGCGCATTTCGGGCAGCCGCAGCGGCTGTATGGACTGCGCGCCGCCGCACCTGATTCGTCCGGTCAGGGGCAATTGGACAAGACGGCGCTGAGTGACGGGACGAGTTCAGCAACCGCGCTGGCAACGCGCGCTGCGCACAGGATATTCGATGCCTTAATGGACCGCGAGGGCGGTTCGCGTCTGGCGGATATGCCGCCAGAGTACTACGCCACCGTCGTGAAGGCTCTGTTGGTACATCGCGCCCGCTGGAACGGCAAATGGAGCCTGCTCAAGGAGATTTGCGGGCCTGATGACGGGCGACGTTTCGTCCAACAGGCTGAGAATATCAGTCGGTTCATGGGGTTCGGCATACCGGATATGGCGGAAGCCATGGAATGTGCGACAAATCGCGCGACGCTGGTCGGATACGGGGCGCTTGCGCCCGATCACGCTCACAGCTACCGAATACCGCTCCCGCCGTCGCTGGAACGCGTCACGGACCCGCGTGCCTTGACCCTCTCAATGGCATGGTTCTCGCCCGTCAAGGCCGGCCATCAGAGCTACCGCTGCGTCAGGCTTGAAGCCTCGGCGGACGCGCCTCTTGAGGCGCTGGGTGTCGAACGTAAGGGCATTGCCCAGCCCGCCGATGCGTCTAACAAAAAGGGCACCGTCTTTCATGAACGCTATCAGGGCGCCCGCGCCGTTCCTTTCATCGATGACGGACATCTCTCGCTCAAGGTTTGGTGCAAGGAAGATGCGGGCGGCGTGGAATCCCCTGTCCGCTATGGGATCGCCGTTACACTCGAGGCCGAAAACGCGATGCCGATCTATGAGGAAATCGAGCAGCGGCTCCGGGTTGCGCCGCGTCCGCGTTCTTGAGGTCCGATCAAAATACGGGCGTGCATCCAGAGTGCGTACGATCGTGAAAGTGTGTGAGCCCTTTTGCAATAACCACTCGCTTACAAGCCGCTACAGCGCCGCCGTCTGATCCATCAGCGCGCCGCCGGCGCGCATAGTCTGGCTCGATCCGCGTTGCTCGGTGCCGTAACGTTGCCGGCTGGCGGTCCTGCTTTTTTCCGTCATCCGTCGGTCGCTTATTCGGATCCCTGCGCTCGCGCGCGCCGGCTCCAAGGGATCGCTGCGCTCCGGTGCTCACCCGGTCCCTACGCCTGCGGCTCCGGGCTGCGGCTTGCGCGCCGGCCCTTTCCGCCGGCGCTTGTTCGCGAGCGCGGCCGGGTTCCGGCGACCGACGGATGACGGAGCAGGACCACAACAAGCCAGCCGGCAACCCCTGACGGCTGCCCCGAGACAACCGAGCCAGACAACAGCAAAAGCGGCTCCCTCGGGAATCCAGAGCAGGGGGCTTGGAGAGGCGAGGCGTTACTACGACCCACATCCCCAACGCGCGATCTACCGCGATCCGCTGCCGGCGCTCATCGATGGCGATATTTCCGGCATCACCGAGGACGAGGCTGAGGTCGTCGAGGCTTTCGTGGCCGAGGCGCTGCCGCGCCCTGGTCACTTCGAGGTACTGGACTTAGGTGCCCGCCAGTCGGGCGTCTACAAGGCGCAGGACGTTCTCAACCACCGCACGCGGCGCCGCCCCGCACGTTCGCTAGTTCGGCGTCAGGCCAGGATGTATCGTGTTCGTGTCTGGCGGGGAGAGGCCCGTTCCCATCTGCCCTCCATCTGCTCGGCATGAGCAAAATTGCGCAATGTTACGCAATGCTCCCCATTGTTCCGCAATGCGTTTTGCGTGCATATTCAGTGCGATAGCCCTGTAATCAAAGGCTTGCAGCGGTGTGAGGCTTCCCTTAGGAGGCGATCGCTCTATCCGGCTGAGCTACGGGGACGGAACCGCAAGGATAGCGCTTCAGATGGAATCGCGACTTTTCGCGCAGCGGTATGAATTGGCGGATGTTCCGGCTTGTGGAAGCCTCCCGGCGCCCGTAGTATCGGGCCGGATATTCGGACACGAGCAGTCAAGGGGACCAGATGCGCAAAGGCGGCCTGTGGAGTTCCGGGGGCTCCCTGATCCTGGCCTGCGTGCTCGCCGCATGCGGCGGTGACGCGCAGCTCGGCAGCGGCGGCGGTGGATTGAATCCGCCGGGCAATGGCGATGGTGGTAGCGTCGATGTCGCCGATCTCGCGATCCTCACGGACAGCGCGGAGTTGCCGGCCAATGCGGTCGATGCCCCGCAGGGCGTCACGGTTACCGCGCAGGTGCGGGATGCCGACAACCGGCTGGTCGAGGGCGCATCGGTAAGCTTCGCGGCAACGTCGGGCGCACTGCAGATCCTCGGCGATACCACGGACGGCGAGGGCAGGGCGAGAGCGGTTCTGACTACCGGTGGCGACGCGACGCTTCGCGATATCACGGTGCTCGCAGCCGCGGGCGCGGTCCAGCAGACGGTCGTGATTCCCGTAGTGGCCCCGAATCAGCCGACGCCACCGGATTTCCGGCTTGGGGCGAGCATTGACGAGGACTTCCAGCCGGGGGCGATCGCGATCGGTCAGTCGCCACTGTCCGCCGGTGGCAGTTCCGGCCTGAGCTTGAAGCTGCTCGACGTCGCCAACAACGATCAGCCGTTCGGCGGGGACGCGCAGGTCCAGTTCACCTCCCCCTGCATTGGCGACGGCCTGGCCACCATCGAGCCCAATCCGGCTCCGGTGAACTCCGGCAGCGTGTCGGCGGCCTACCGCGCACGTGGTTGCTCCGGCGAAGACACCGTTACCGCCACCACCGTGGTCGACGGAGAACAGCTGCAGGCGACGGGCATGATCGAGGTCGAGCCGGCGGATCTGGGGTCGATATCGTTCGTGGGTGCCGAGCCGGTCTTCGTCGGGCTGCAGGGAAGCGGCCGCCCAACAACGTCGGTGCTCACATTCCGGGTGGAGGATGTCTCTGGCGGTCCGGTGGTTCGCGAGCGGGTGGCATTCGCGCTCAACACGACGGTTGGCGGCATCACGCTGACCCCGTTCGAGGGGACTACGGACGATAGCGGAGAGGTACAGACCACCGTTTCGGCGGGCACGGTTGCGACAACCGTACGCGTGACCGCGACCGTCGATCGCGATGGCGAGACCATCAGCTCGCAATCGGACCAGCTCGTCGTGAGTACCGGCATTCCCGACAACGACAGCTTTTCGGTAGCCGTCGAGTGTTTCAACGTAGAGGGCTGGGGCACCGACGGAACGACCACCAACATCACCGTGCGGGCGGCCGATCGATTCAACAACCCCGTTCCCGACGGTACCGCGATCTCCTTCACGACGGAGGGGGGCTCGGTCGTTTCAGGCTGCCAGACCAGCGATGGCAGCTGCTCCGTGCCGTGGACGAGTCAGGATCCTCGGCCCGGCGCATTCAACGGATGCGACTCGGTGGCCGGGTCGGCGGGGCCGGACGCCACCTGTTCGGTGGCGGGCAGCGAGGGCGCTTCCCGTGCCGGTCGTTCCGCCGTTCTGGTGACCGCGATTGGCGAAGAGAGCTTCACCGATCTCAACGGTGACGGTCGCTATGACTCCGACGAACAGTTCACGGACCTGCCCGAGGCGTTCCGCGACGACGACTCCGATGGCCAGCGGGACCTTGGTCCCCAGTTCGTCAACGGGGGCGAGGAGTTCGCCGACTTCAACACCAACGGCGTTTACGACGGCGCCGACGGGGTCTTCACCGGCGCGCTCTGCAACGATCCCGAGGCCTGTGCACCCACCGGAATGCGTTCCCTGAACGTGCGGCGCGTGGTGCCCGTGATCATGTCCGATTCGAGCCCGGTGCTCGATCTTGTCGATGATGTCTCGGTGTCGAGTGCCGGCGACTACGACCCGGGCGCGGGCAGTTTCGAGATCGATCAGGGCGGCAGCATGGTCATTGGCTTCGTGATCCGTGATCTCAATGATCAGCCCATGCCGGCGGAGACCAGTATCGGCTTCTCGGTCGATGGCGATGTCGGTGAGCTGGTGGGCGCTACCGGGTACACCGTGCCCTGCACGACGGACGATACGGCGGGCGGCAATGCATACGGCTTTGCATTCACGGCGGACGAGATCGATCCCGGTGAGGGCGACGCCAGCGGCATTTTCCAGCTGAACGTGGAGTCGCCCAATGGGCTGGTGTCGATCTACAGTTTCCCGATCACCGTGAGAGCGCCGGCTGCTCCGCCGCCCCCTGCGGGCGGTTGATCAACCGCCGAAGTGCCGCCCGCTCAACCAGCCGGCGAGGCGGTGCCCGGCGCCGATGATCAGGCAGCCCACGCCCAGGAAGAACCAGCGCGCGGCCTCGCGATACGGGCGTTCATGAACGCCGCGGACTTCGGCCTCCAGGCGTTCGAGCAGCGCGCTTCGCTGCTCGCCCTGGATGGTGCTGAGATGCGGGCCGCGCCGCTCCTCCAGCGCCTCCAGCTGCGCGCGCGCCTCGGCCTCGACCTGGTGATCCGTCATGGGCTCGTGCTCCCAGACGGTGGGGCCGTGATAGACGGCCAGGGCGGCGCCCACGACGATCAGCAGCGTCGGGATCGCATTGGGGTTTCGTACCGGGGACATGACGTTCGGTGCAGGGCCTCGGGCCCGACGGTGCCGGTGCGGGCTCAGTCGCCGCGTTCGGCGGCCTCGTCGGGGGTGCGGGCGTGGATGGCCAGCGCGTGGATGTCGGTCTCCATCATCGTGCCGAGGGCGGCATATACGGCGCGGTGACGCGCGAGCGGTGCCTGACCCCGAAACGCGGCGGACACGATGTGGACGCGGAAGTGGCCGCGGCCCGAGCGCGCGCCGGCGTGGCCGACATGGAGATGCGACTCGTCCTCGACGCGCAGGGAATCGGGGGCGAAGGCTTCGCGCAGGACCGCGTCCATGCGGGTGATGCGCTCGCGATTGTCGGGCGGCGCGCTCATGCCGGCAGCGCGCGGACGAAGGGGAAGACGTCGACCCGCTCGAAGACGCCGCCCAGCATGTAGGGGTCGGCATCGGCCCAGGCGCGCGCGTCGTCGATGTTGTCGAAAGCCGCGATCACCACGCTGCCGGCGTAACCGGCCGCGTCCGGATCGATCGCGTCGACCGCCGGGCGCGGGCCCGCGGCGATCAGTCGACCCTCGTCCTGCAGCGCGCGCAGATGATCGAGATGCCGCGGCCGCAACTCGCGGCGCAGGGGCAGGGAGTCGGGCACGTCGTGGCCGACGATGGCGTACAGCAGCTCGCTCATGGCCGCGGCTCGTCCGGTGATTCGTTCTCGGCGGGGCGTTCCTGCAGGTAGCGTGCGATGAACGGCAGCGTGCAGAGCACGAAGGTCATCGTGATCAGGCTGTAGCCCCAGGTCCGGAAATGCACCCAGACCGCTTCCGTCTGGGTGTGCACGAGGTAGAGGTTGAGCGCCGCGATACCGAGGAAGAAGGCGGCCCAGGCCGCATTGAGGCGCCGCCAGTGGCCGTCGGGCATCACCAGCGTGTGCTGCGGGATGCGCTGCAGCAGCACGCGGTCACCGATGAAATGGCTGCCGGCGAGAATGACCGCGAAGCAGGCGTACACCAGCGAGGGCTTGTACTGGATGAAGACCGGGTCGCGCAGCAGCAGGGTCAGGCTGCCGAAGACACCCGCCGCGCACGCGGCGAAGGCGTGCATCTTGTGCAGCTTGCGATCCAGGAACCAGTAGGCGGCGACCACCGCGAACAGCGCCACGATGACGGCGCCGGTGGCGATGTAGATGTCGTAGAGCAGCCAGCCGAGGAAGAACGCGGCGGCCGGCGCGAGATCGAGCAACTGTCGCATGCGCCCAGTATACGCCCGCGACTTACCGGAAAGCTGCGTGCGGCGTACCATGCGCGCCGCCGGCAACAGGCCGGCAGTTGCACGTCGAGGCGAGCACATTGGCCGAATTCTTCCATATCCATCCGGAGAACCCGCAACCGCGTCTGGTGCGCCAGGTGGTCGCGCGCCTGCGCGAGGGCGCTGTCATGGCCTATCCCACCGACAGCTGCTACGCGCTGGGCAGCATGCTGGATGACAAGGCGGCGGCCGAGCGCATCCGCGCCATCCGGCGCTTCGACAAGCACCATCTGTTCACGCTGGTGTGCCGGGACCTCTCCGAGATCGCGCGCTACGCGCGGGTCGACAACCGACAGTACCGGGCACTGAAGGCGTCGACGCCCGGTCCGTACACCTTCATTCTCCGCGCCACCAAGCAGGCACCGCGCCGGCTCCTGCACGAGAAGCGCAAGACCATCGGCCTGCGCGTGCCCGACTCGCGGATCGTGGCGGCGATGCTCGACGAGCTCGACGATGCCATCAGCTCGTGCACGCTGATCCTGCCGCCGGACGATCAGCCGGTCGCGCATCCCGACGACGCGCGGGATGCGCTCGACCGCGCCGTGGACATCGTGATCGACGGTGGCGACTGCGGCACCGATCCCACCACCGTGGTGGACTGGAGTGGCGAGACGCCCGAGATCACCCGCGCCGGACGGGGCGCGGCCGCCTGGGAAGAGCGGATCGTATAATCGGCCGATGGAATCCCTGACGATCGTCCAGCAGCTAGCGGTGTGGGCGCTGCCGGTGCTGCTCGCCGTCACGCTGCACGAGGTCGCTCACGGCTACGCGGCCCGTGCGCTGGGCGATCCGACCGCGCAGCAGGCCGGTCGGCTGTCGCTGAACCCGCTCCGCCATGTCGATCCGGTCGGCACCCTGCTCGTGCCCGGCATCCTGCTCGCCATCGGCGGATTCCTGTTCGGCTGGGCGCGTCCGGTGCCGGTCAACGCCGCGCGGCTGCATCAGGGGCGGCGCAGCATGGCCTGGGTCGCGCTTGCCGGACCGCTCGCGAACCTCGTCATGGCGCTGGGCTGGGCCATTCTGCTGAAGCTGCTGCTGCTGACCGGCAGCGAGAGCGGCATGGCCATCGGCATGCGCTACATGGCGCTGGCGGGGATCGGCATCAACATCATCCTCATGGTGCTGAACCTGCTGCCGCTGCCGCCGCTCGATGGCTCGCGGGTGCTGGGCGGCTTCGTGCCGCCGCGCCAGGCGGCGTGGCTGGACCGGGTCGAGCCGTATGGCCTGATCATCCTGCTGGGGCTGCTGGTCACCGGCATCCTGGGCGTGATTCTCTGGCCGATGTATGGATTCGTGGAGGGCATGGTGGGTACCGTGACGGGGCTTCCCTGATGACGAGTGGAACGAACAGGCAACGACCGGTCGTGCTGTCGGGGGTGCAACCCTCGGGGCGGCTGACCATCGGCAACTATCTGGGCGCCCTGAAGAACTGGC
The DNA here is from genome assembly GCF_023145115.1 of Algiphilus sp. Classification (NCBI taxonomy): domain Bacteria; kingdom Pseudomonadati; phylum Pseudomonadota; class Gammaproteobacteria; order Nevskiales; family Algiphilaceae; genus Algiphilus; species Algiphilus sp. The sequence goes on along the minus strand of NZ_JAGLEJ010000032.1, from coordinate 38,212 downwards.
TTCCGCTGCACACCGAGTACGACTGCCACTACATGCTGGTCGACCTGCACTCGATCTCGGTGCGGCAGGCGCCGGCCGACCGTCTGGAGCGCTGCTACGAGTTCATCGCGCTGTACATCGCGTGCGGTCTCGACCCCGACCGCAACGTGCTGTTCGTGCAGTCGCACGTTCCAGCGCACTCGGAGCTGGCCTGGATCCTGAACTGCTACACCCAGTACGGCGAGCTGCAGCGCATGACGCAGTTCAAGGACAAGTCCGCCCGGCACGTCGACAACGTCAATGCCGGCCTGTTCTGCTACCCGGTCCTGATGGCCGCGGACATCCTGCTGTACGGCGCGCACAGGGTGCCTGTGGGCGACGACCAGCGGCAGCACCTGGAGCTCACGCGGACCGTCGCGCAGCGCTTCAACCGCGAGCACGGCGAGACCTTCGTGGTGCCGGAGACGATGACGCCGCCGGTCGGCGCCCGCATCATGGGCCTCCAGAATCCGGAGGCGAAGATGTCGAAGTCCGAGGACGCCGAGACCAACGCCATCTATCTGCTCGATGAACCCAAGCGCGTCGAGCGCAAGATCAAGCGCGCCGTGACCGACATGGACGGCGGCATCCGCTTCGACCCCGACACCAAGCCGGGCGTGTCGAACCTGATGTCGATCCTGTCGGCCTGCACGGGGGACAGTTTCGAGACCATCGCGCGCGACTACGACGGCAAGGGCTACGGCACCTTCAAGCAGGCCGTGGCCGACGCCGTGATCGCCGTGCTCGAGCCGATCCAGCAGCACTACACCGAGATCCGCGCCGACGAGGAAGGGCTGCGCGGTGTGCTGCGCGCCGGTGCCGCACGCGCGTCCGAGCGCGCCGGCGGCACCATGGAGCGCGTCCACCACGCGCTCGGCTTCATCCCGGCATGAACGAGACCGCACCCGCTGCCGAGACGGTGCAGGCCGATGCCGCGCCGGTGCTGGCGCGGGTGCGCGTCAACGGTGAGCCGCTCGCCCAGCTGCCCGATGATCTCTATATTCCGCCCGATGCGCTCGAGGTCTTCCTCGAGGCCTTCGAGGGTCCGCTCGACCTGCTGCTGTATCTCATCCGCAGACAGAACCTCGACGTCCGCGAGATTCCGATCCTGCAGATCACGCGCCAGTACCTCGAGTACATCGCGCTGATGCAGCGCCTGCGCCTTGAGATGGCGGCGGAGTATCTGCTCATGGCCGCCTGGCTCGCCGAGATCAAGTCGCGGGTGCTGCTGCCGCGCCCGGCTGCAGCCGAGGAAGAGGACGACGAGGACCCGCGCATGGCGCTGATCCGCCGTCTGCAGGAGTACGAGCGCTTCAAGACCGCCGCCGAGCAGATCGACGGGCTGCCGCGCATGGGCCGCGAGATGCATGCCGCCCAGGCGCGCCCCACCGCGCAGCCGCCGGCGCTGGCGCTGCCGGTGCCGACCCTGCGCGGCCTGCTGGGCGCGCTCGCGGACGCGCTGTCGCGCGCGGAGCTGCGCGGCGCCCACGAAGTCAGTCACGAGCCCCTCTCGGTGCGCGAGCGCATGGGGCGTATCCTGGATCGGCTGCGGGGAACCCGCCGCATGCGCTTCGAGCAGCTCCTCGACCCCAGCGAGGGCCGCGACGGCGTGGTGGTGTCGGTGCTGGCCATTCTCGAGCTCTGCAAGGGCGAGCTGATCGCGGTCGATCAGCGCGAGGCCTTCGGCCCGCTCTTCATCGGCGCTGCCGAATCCACTCAGCAGTCCGCGGAGGTTTCGTGAGCGAGGAGCCGACCCCCGATAGCGCGCCCGATGGCGTGCCCGATTCCGCCGCGGAAGCCGCGTCCGATCTCGAGAACATCCTCGAGGCATTGCTGCTGGCATCCGATCAGCCCCTGTCGCTGAACGCGCTGCAGAGTCTGCTGGCCGAGGACGGCGCCGGCGATCGCAAGGCGCTGCGCGCGGCGCTGGAGCGGCTGCAGCGGCGCTACGAAGGCACCGCGCTGGCGCTGACCGAGGTCGCCAGCGGCTGGCGCATCAGCGTCGTCGACGACTATGCCGCCTGGGTGCACCGCCTCTGGCAGGAGAAGCCGCCCAAGCTGTCCCGCGCGCTGCTCGAGACGCTCGCCATCATCTGCTACCGCCAGCCGGTGACGCGTTCGGACATCGAGGAGATCCGCGGCGTCACCGTGTCGGCGAACATCCTCCGCACCCTGGGCGAGCGCGGCTGGGTGCGGGAGGCCGGTGTGCGCGAAGTGCCGGGGCGGCCGGCCCTGCTCATCACGACGTCGCAGCTGCTCGACGATCTCGGGCTCAGGAGCCTCGACGAGCTGCCGTCGCTGCCCGAGATCAAGGACCCCGAGCAGCTGGAAGCCGCGCTGGCGCGGCTGGCGGAGAAGCGCGGCATCAGCCTGGATGCACCCGCGGCCGATGACGATGGCGAGGGTGCGGCCATCGATGACGATGCGTCGTCATCCGGTGACCCGCTCGACGCGGACGACGACGCGGGCGCGGCCGCACCGGATGCGGACGGCGCGAGCCCCGGCCCCGAGCGTCTGCATTGAAGCAGCGTCTGCAGAAGGTGCTCGCCGAGGCCGGCATTGCGTCCCGCCGCGAGGCCGATGCCTGGATCGTGGCCGGTCGCGTCACGGTCAACGGCGAGACCGCCGTGCCCGGCACGCAGGTTGGCCCCGAGGACCGCATCCAGGTGGACGGGCGCGCCCTCCGGCGTCCGCGCCCGGGGGACGGCAAGGCCGCGACGCGGGTGCTGCTCTACAAGAAGCGCGTCGGCGAGCTGGTCACCGAGTCGGATCCCGAGGGGCGCCGGACCGTGTTCCGGCGTCTGCCGAAGCTCGATACCGGGCGCTGGATTGCGGTCGGGCGCCTCGACATCAATACCTCGGGCCTGCTGATGTTCACCAACAACGGCGAGCTCGCCAACCGGCTCATGCATCCGCGCTACGGGCTTGCCCGCTACTACGCGGTCCGCGTGCACGGCACGGTCGACGACGCGATGTGCCAGCGACTCCGTGACGGCGTCGAGCTCGACGACGGCCCGGGGCGCTTCGATTCGCTGGCCGCGATCGGCGCACCGCCGGGCGAGAGCGGCAGCACCAACCAGTGGTTCGAGGTCTCGCTGCACGAGGGCCGCAACCGGCTGGTGCGCCGGATGTGGGAATCCCAGGGCTGCGAGGTCGCGCGGCTCATCCGGGTCGGGTTCGGTCCCGTCGCGCTGGGGCGCGGCATCCGCTCGTCGGGCTATCGCGAGGCGACGCCGGCGGAGGTCAATGCGCTGCTTCAGGCGGTGGGGCTGCCGACCAGCAAAGCTGGCCGGCCCGGTCCGCATCCGCCCCGAGGGCGGGGTCGAAGAGGGCGCTGAGCACCTCGGCCGCCGATTCCGGCGGCGGGTAGGTCTCGGGCGGTGCGCCCGGGTAGCCGAGCAGCCGCATGGTCGTGCGCATCGGGCCCGGGTCGAACAGGTGCATGCGCACGCCGGGCTGCTCGGCGGTCCACGCCGCAACCATCTCGCGGAGCGCGGCCTTGGCGACACCGTAGGCCCCGAAGAAGGCCCGGCCCTGCTGTGCGGGTTCGCAATCGCAGAACACCACGCAGCCGTCATCCGCCGTCTTGAGGGTCTCCAGCGCGACCCGCGTGAGCGCCCACGGCGCGTTCAGATTGGTGGCCAGCGTGCCGGCCCAGTCGGAGGCCAGCACATCCTGCATGGGGCGGAAATCCTGCCAGTGCGCGGCTGCGTGCACGATGCCGTGCAGCCCGCCGCAGCTCTCCACGATGCGGTCGATGCACTCATGCATGTCGCGGTCGCTGGCGCCGGCGAGATCCATCGGGTAGATCGCGGGTTCGGGCACGTCGCCGAGCGCCAGGATGGCGTCGAAGGTGGCCTCGAGCTTGGCGATGGTGCGCCCCAGCAGGACCACGGTGGCGCCGGCGCGCGCGCAGCGCAGCGCCGTGGCGCGGCCGAGGCCGGCGCCGGCACCGGTGATCAGGAGGACGCGTCCGCGCAGGGCGTCAGACGGCAGCGGGTTCGGGAGGGCTCGGCTCATCGTTGGTCGGTGGGGCGTCAGCGAAGGGAGTGCGGTCACGCGTGCAGACCAGCCAGGTGCCACCGATGATGCTCGGGGCCAGCAGCAGGCCGCCCGCGCCGGGCAGGATCAGGAGCAGGTAGATGAGCAGCGAGAACACCACAACCGCCGCCCAGTGCCGTCCCAGCCAGGCGCGCTTGTGCGGCGCGCTCCAGCGTCGGCGGGTCATCGGATAGTCGAGGAAGTCGACCGACAGCGTGAAGCCGATCAGCACCCAGCTCAGGACCGTGCCGATCGGGGGCATGAAGCTCACCACCAGGATCACCAGCAGCAGCGCCAGCTTCAGCACCAGCAGCCGGAAGCCGATGGCGGTGGCGCGGAGCGAGCGCGTGAGCCAGGAATCGCCGCTGGGCGCAACGCGCGCGCCGATCACGGTCTCGGTGCGCTCGGACAGCCAGTCGAACAGCGGCGCGCACAGCGCGAGCAGCAGGTGGACCAGGACGATCGCGCCGATCAGCGCGGCCGCCAGCGTGAAGGACAGGATGATGACCAGCAGGGAGCCGGCGGTGCCGGTCGCGGCGGCGAGTCCGAGCGACAGCGCCGACCACAGCAGGCCCAGGAACACCGGCAGGGCCGCCGGCCCCCAGAGGTGCTGCTCGGTGAGCAGCAGCCGGGCGCCGACCAGCGGCGCGCGCAGCGCGTCGAATGCGTCCCGGGCCGCGGTCACGCCGCCGGCAGCAGGCAGGCCGCGATCTCGGCCGGTGCGTGACGGATCGCGTCGGCGCCCCAGGTGCCGATGTCGGGACTCTCGTCGATGTAACCCCACGACACCGCCGTGCAGGGCATGCCCGCTGCGCGCGCCGCCACGATGTCGCGCGGGTCGTCACCGATGTAGTGGCACTGTGCCGGCGCGAGCGCGAGCGACTCGCAGGCGAGCAGCAGCGGGTCGGGGGCGGGCTTGGCGCGGGCGGCGTCATCGCCGGCGATCATCACCGCCGCATCGTCATCCCATCCCAGGGCGGCGACCAGCGGCTCGGCGTAGGCCCGCGGCTTGTTGGTGACGATGCCCCACAGTGCGCCCTGACGCTGGATGGCGTCGAGCATCTCGGGTACCCCCGCAAAGGGCCGGGAGTTGCGCACATGCCCGGCGCCGTAGTGCGCCAGGAAGGCGTCGCGCAGGGCCGGGAAGCGGTCGTCCTCGGGCATCACGCCGAAGGCGCGACCGACCAGGCCGCGGGCGCCCTGCGAGCAGACCGGGCGGAGCTGATCGAAGGGCAGGGCAGCCAGCCCGTGCTCCGCGCGGAGCGCATTGACCGCGGCGGCCAGTTCGGGCGCAGTGTCGGCGAGCGTGCCGTCGAGGTCGAAGAGCAGGCAGGCGGGAGCGGTCACGATGGGCGCCGGGCGTGGACGAAGTAGTTCACCGAGACATCGCGCACCATGCGGCCGCTGCGCAGTATCGGGTTGTAGTGCAGCCCGCGCGTGTCCACCACCTCGAGCCCCGCGGCGCGGATCCATTCGCACAGCTCGGATGGCCGGATCAGCTTGGCGTAGTCGTGGGTGCCGGGCGGTACCAGGCGCAGCACCTGCTCGGCCGCCACGATGGCCAGCGCGAAGGCCTTGGGACTGCGGTTGATGGTGCTGAACACGATGTCGCCGCCCGGGCGCACCAGACGGGCGCAGGCGGCGACCACCGCTTCGGGGTCGGGCACGTGTTCCAGCATCTCGAGGCAGCACACGGCGTCGAAGCCACCGGGCATCTCCGCGGCGAGCGATTCGGCGGCGAGCTGTCGATAGTCGATGTCGAGCCGGCTCGCTTCCGCGTGCGCGCGGGCCGCGCCCAGGGCCTCCTCGGCGAGATCGATGCCGGTCACGGTCGCGCCGGCGCCGCAGAGGGCCTCCGAGAGCAGGCCCGCGCCACAGCCCACGTCCAGCATGCGCAGGCCGTCGAGGCCGCCGCAGCGCTGCGCGATGTAGCGCAGGCGGACCGGGTTGATGTGGTGCAGCGCAGCCATCGGGCCGCGCGGATCCCACCACTGGGCGGCGATGCTGTCGAAGCGGGCAAGCTCGGAGCTGTCGGCGTTGCTCATGCGGTGTCGCGCCTGTCGTGGGCCATGAAGGTGCGCAATGTCTCCTGCCAGCGGGCTGCGCTGGCGACGGCTGCATCACCGTCGACGGTGAGCAGCTGGCGGCGCCGCATCAGCGCCCGGCCACCCACGAAGGTGTCGGTGATCTGATGCCGCGCGGCGCTGTAGACGATCTGCGCGATCGGATTGTAGACGGGTTGGGTGGAGATGTCGGACAGGTCGATGGCGATGAAGTCGGCGGCCTTTCCGGCCTCCAGCGATCCGATCTCGTCGGCGATGCCGAGCGCGCGGGCACCCCCCATCGTCGCCATGGTGAGCGCGCGCGGTGCTGCCACCGCGGATGGCTGGCCGGCGACCGCCTTCGCCAGCATGGCGGCGGTGCGCATCTCGTCGAGCAGATCGAGATCGTTGTTGCTGGCGGCGCCGTCGGTGCCGATGCCGACATTGACGCCCGCATCGAGCAGCTTCGCGACCGGGCAGAAGCCGCTCGCCAGCTTGAGGTTGGACTGCGGGCAATGGGCGACGTGCATCCCGTAGCGCGCGACGCGTGCGATCTCGTCGTCGGTGAGCTGGGTCATGTGGACGGCGATGAAGTCGCTGTCGAGCAGATCGAGCGCCTCAAGCCGTTCCAGCGGCCGCTGGCCGGTAGCGGCGAGCTGGCCCTGCACCTCGTCGGCGGTCTCGTGCACGTGCATGTGGATGGGCAGCCCGAGCTCGTTGGCGTAGGCACGCAGCTTGCGCAGCGGTGCATCCGAGACCGTGTAGGGACCGTGCGGGGCGAGGACCGGGTGGATGTGGGGCGCGCCCTTGAGCCGGTCGTGCGCGGCCAGCGCCTTGTGCAGATAGTCGTCGGCGTCGCTGGCGTAGACCGTCGGAAAGTCGATGACGATCAGGCCGAGTCCGGCGCGCATGCCGGTCTCGTTGATGACGTCCGCGGCGGTTTCGGGGAAGAAGTACATGTCGTTGAAGCAGGTCTGGCCGCTGCGGATGAACTCGGCGCAGGCGAGGCGGGTACCGTCCGCGACGTAGGCCTCGCTGACCGCGGCCGCCTCGGCCGGCCAGATGTGCTCGTTGAGCCAGCGCATCAGCGGCAGATCGTCCGCCAGCCCCCGCATCAGCGACATGGCGGCGTGCGTGTGCAGATTGACGAAGCCCGGAAGGAGCGCATGGTCGGGCAGCTCGACCGACTGCGCCGGCCGGTACTGGCGCACCGCCTCGTCGGCGGGCAGTACCGCCACGATGCGGCCGTCGCGCACGGCCATGGCGTGGTGCTCCAGCACGAGGCCCTCGGGCTGGACGGGAATCAGCCAGCGCGGCTGGACGAGCAGATCGATGTCCTGCATGGCGGGGAAGCTCCGCGGGTACCGGGTGACAGGCGCGTAGAATGCCGGTTCGGCGGCGATGCCGCGCGGACTGTCCCGGTTCGGCGCTCGCGTTCGCCGGCCATCCGTGCGAGGAGGTACCGTGAGCCAGGCAATCCCATCTCCGGGCGAGGCGCTGCGCGCCGTGCGCTTCGAGGCGGGCGTGCTGCATCTGCTCGACCAGCGCGCGCTGCCGCACGAGACACGCTGGCTGGTCTGCCACGATGCCGCCGCCGTCGCCGATGCGATCCGCGCGATGGTGGTGCGGGGTGCGCCCGCCATCGGCATCGCCGCGGCCTACGGCATGGCGATGGCGGCCGCTGCGGGGGACGATCCGGAAATCGCGGAGGCGACGCTGCGCGCCTCTCGGCCCACGGCGGTGAACCTGCACTGGGCGCTGGCGCGCATGCGCGCGCTCGGCGATGTGGACGCCGCGGTTCGCGCGGAGGAGGCCCGCGCCATTCACGCCGAAGACCTTGCGCAGAACCTGCGCATGGCCGAGCTCGGCGCCGGAATGCTGGGCACGGGCGCCCGCGTGCTGACCCACTGCAATACCGGCGCGCTCGCTACCGGCGGCCACGGCACGGCGCTGGGCGTCATCCGGACGGCCTGGAGCGCCGGCCGCCTCGGCGCCGTCTTCCACACCGAAACCCGCCCTTGGCTGCAGGGCGCGCGGCTGACCGCCTGGGAGCTGGCCGCCGAGGGTATTCCGGCAACCATGATCGCGGACGCCGCGGCGGCGCAGCTGATGGCCGGCGGCGGGCTCGACTGGGTGATCGTGGGCGCCGACCGTGTCGCCGCCAACGGCGATACCGCCAACAAGATCGGCACACTCGCGCTCGCCACCTGCGCTCGCGCCTTCGGCACGCGGGTCATGGTGGTGGCGCCGAGCGGCACGGTCGATCCGGATTGCGCGGACGGCGCCGCCATCCCCATCGAGGAGCGCGACGGCGACGAGCTCTGCACGCTGGGCGGCACGCGCAGCGCACCCGCGGGCACGCGCGCCTGGAACCCGGTGTTCGATGTCACCCCCGCGGCCATGATCGATGCCTTCGTCTGCGAACGCGGCGTGGCGCGTCCCGCGCTCGGCGAGCACCCGGCGGAGCTGCTGCGGGGCCCGGCGGACGGCGGGCAAGAAACCGAATCGACGGCCGGAAGTGCCTGACGACTCCTGATCGTCGGGCGCATCCCCTACAATATCGGGGTCCCACGCCGCCAGCACCCCGCGACCATGCCGACCGAACAAGCGCCCTGCTATCTCTTCGTCACCGGTGGGGTGGTGTCCTCGCTGGGCAAGGGCATCGCCGCGGCTTCGCTGGCGGCGGTGCTCGAGACACGCGGCCTCAAGGTGCAGATCATCAAGCTCGATCCGTACCTCAACGTCGATGCCGGCACCATGAGCCCGTTCCAGCACGGCGAGGTCTTCGTGACGCGCGACGGTGCCGAGACCGATCTCGATCTCGGTCACTACGAACGCTTCCTGCACGGCAAGACCAGCAAGCTCTCGAACGTCACCACCGGCCAGATCTACCGGCACGTGCTGGAGAAGGAGCGCCGCGGCGACTATCTCGGATCGACCGTCCAGGTCATCCCGCACGTCACCGACGAGATCCAGCTCGCCATCGAGCGCGGCGGCGAGGGGGCCGACATCTGCATCGCCGAGATCGGCGGCACGGTCGGCGACATCGAGTCGCTGCCGTTCCTGGAGGCCATCCGCCAGCTCGGCATCCGCGTCGGCAGCAAGCGCGCCATGTACATGCATCTGACGCTGCTGCCCTACGTGCGCTCGTCGGGCGAGATGAAGACCAAGCCGACGCAGCACTCGGTCAAGGAACTGCGCTCGATCGGCATCCAGCCGGACGTGCTGCTCTGCCGCAGCGACCGCCCGCTGCCCGACAGCGAGCGCCGCAAGATCGCGATGTTCACCAACGTCGAGGAACGCTCGGTGATCTCCGCGATCGACCTCGACGACATCTACAAGATTCCGGCCTGGTTGCACCAGCAGGGGCTCGACGAGCTCGTGGTCGAGCACTTCGGCCTCAGCGCGCGCAAGACCGATCTCGCCCAGTGGGACCGCGTCGTCACCTCGCGCGACGAGCAGGAGGGCGAGATCGAGGTCGCGATGGTCGGCAAGTACGTCGATCTCGCCGATGCCTACATGTCGCTCAACGAGGCACTGGAGCACGCCGGCCGCCACACCGGCAACAAGGTCCGCATCCGCTACCTCGAGGCCGAGACCATCGCCCGCCAGGGCGAACGCGTGCTGCAGGGCGCGGACGCCATCCTGGTGCCCGGCGGCTTCGGCGAGCGCGGCATCGAGGGCAAGATCATGGCCTGCCGCTTTGCGCGCGAGAACGGCATCCCCTATCTTGGCATCTGCCTGGGCATGCAGGTCGCCGTCATCGAGTACGCGCGCCATGTCTGCGGACTGGAGGGCGCGCATTCCACCGAGATCGATCCCGACTGCGCCCATCCGGTCATCGCCCTGGTCACCGAGTGGCACGACAGCGGCGGGCAGCTGCAGCACCGGTCGCTCGAGTCGGTCAAGGGCGGCACCATGCGCCTGGGCGCCCAGCGCGCCCGGCTCGCCGCCGGCTCCCGCGCACGCGCGATCTACAACTCGGAGCTCATCGAGGAGCGCCACCGCCACCGCTTCGAATTCAACAACACCTATCGCGAGGCGATCGAGAACGGCGGCATGCGGATATCCGGCGAAACCCCGGAGGATCATCTCGCCGAGGTTGTCGAGCTGCCCGACCATCCGTGGTTCATCGGCTGCCAGTTCCATCCCGAGTTCTCGTCGACGCCGCGCGAGGGCCATCCCCTGTTCTCCAGCTTCGTGCACGCGGCGCGGCAGTACCGCAACTCGCACCAGATCAAGGCTCAGCAGGACGACGCCCAGGGCGCGGCATGAGGCTCTGCGGACACGACATCGGCATCGACCGTCCCTTCTTCCTGATCGCCGGTCCGGACACGCTGGAATCGGAGGCGCTGGCGCTGGAGGTGGCTTCGGCCATCCGTCCGATCGCCGAGCGGCTGGGCATTCCCTACATCTTCAAGGGCTCCTTCGACAAGGCCAACCGCACTTCGCACGAGAGCTATCGCGGTCCGGGTCTGGAGGAAGGCCTGCGCATCATGGAGAAGGTCAAGGCCGAGGTCGGCGTGCCGGTGCTGACCGACGTGCACGAGGACACGCCGCTGGAGGCGGTGGCCGAGGTCATCGACGTCATCCAGACGCCGGCCTTCCTCTGCCGGCAGACCAACTTCATGCAGCGCGTCGCGCGCACCGGCCGCCCCGTCAACGTCAAGAAGGGCCAGTTCATGAGCCCGTGGGAGATGGGCCGGGTCATCGACAAGATGACCGCGGTGGCGGAACACCGCTTCCTGCTCTGCGAGCGCGGCTTCTCCTTCGGCTACAACAATCTGGTGTCGGACATGCGCGGCCTGGCCGCGATGCGCGCCTTCGCACCGGTGGTCTTCGACTGCACCCACAGCGTGCAGCTCCCCGGCGGGCAGGGCGGCAGCTCCGGCGGCCAGCGCGAATTCATTCCGGTGCTGGCGCGCGCCGCTGTGGGCGCGGGCGTCTCCGGATTGTTCATGGAAACCCACCCGCGCCCCGACGAGGCGCTGTGCGACGGGCCGAATTCGCTGCCGCTGGATCGCATCGGCGCACTGCTGGAAACCCTCGCGGCGCTCGACCGCGCGGTCAAGGCGGCACCGCTGATGGAGGACGCGCTGCGCGGCTGAGGCCGCGGCAATCGCGGGGCGGGCCGTTCATGCTCGCCACCATTATCGAATAAACAATCAGTTACACAGAAAAGTTCAAGGAGTAGAGCATGTCCAAGATTGTCTCCGTCCAGGGTCTCGAGATCCTCGACTCCCGCGGCAACCCGACCGTCGAGGCCGAAGTGGTCCTGGCCTCCGGTGCGCGTGGGCGCGGGGTCGCACCCAGCGGCGCGTCGACCGGCGTGCGCGAGGCGGTCGAGCTTCGCGACGGCGGCAAGAAGAAGGGCACGCGCTATCTCGGCAAGGGCGTGACGCGCGCGGTCAAGAACGTGAACGGCGACATCGCCAAGGCCGTGAAGGGCCTCGACGGGCAGGATCAGCTGCTGGTCGACGCCACGATGATCGCGCTCGACGGCAGCGACAACAAGGGCAACCTCGGCGCCAATGCCATCCTGGCGGTGAGTCTCGCCGCCGCGCATGCCGCCGCCAGCGAGGCGGGCAAGCCCCTGTTCCGGCACATCGGCGGCCTGCAGGCGGTCGGGCTGCCGGTGCCGATGATGAATGTCATCAACGGCGGTGCGCACGCCGACAACAACGTCGACATCCAGGAGTTCATGATCCTGCCGGCCGGCGCGCCCAGCTTCCGCGAGGCGCTGCGCTGGGGCGCCGAGACCTTCCACGCCCTCAAGAAGGTGCTGGCGTCGCGCGGGCTCAACACCGCGGTCGGCGACGAGGGCGGCTTCGCGCCGGATCTCGCATCCAACGGCGACGCGCTCGAGTGCCTGCTGGCCGCCATCGAGTCGGCCGGCTACAAGCCCGGCAAGGACATCTGGCTGGGCCTCGACGTGGCCTCCAGCGAGATTTACCGCGACGGTCGCTATCACCTCAAGGGCGAGGGCGCCACCTACGACGCGGCCGGCTTCGTCGACTATCTGGCCGATCTCTGCGACCGCTATCCGGTGATCTCGATCGAGGACGGCTGCGCGGAGGATGACTGGAAGGGCTGGAAGCTGCTGTCCGATCGTCTGCGCGACCGCGTGCAGCTGGTCGGTGACGACCTCTTCGTGACCAACACCCGGATCCTCGCCGAGGGCATCGACAAGGGCATCGGCAACAGCATCCTCATCAAGCCCAACCAGATCGGCACGCTGTCCGAAACCCTGGACGCCATCAACATGGCGACCCAGGCGGGCTATTCGTCGGTGGTGTCGCACCGCTCCGGCGAGACCGAGGACGCCACCATCGCCGACATCGCCGTCGGTACCGCGGCCACCCAGATCAAGACCGGATCGCTGTGCCGCTCGGATCGCACCGCCAAGTACAACCAGCTGCTGCGCATCGAGCACGCCCTCGGCGATCAGGCCCAGTATCCCGGGGTATCGGCTTTTCCGGTACCGCTGGGGTAAGATCATGTCATGCGCCACACCCTGACCATCGTGCTGGTGGTTCTGCTGGTATTCCTGCAATACCGGCTGTGGGTGGGTGCGGGCAGCCTCGCCGATGTCCACCGCATGCACGTGCGCGCCGAATCGCTGCGCGCCGAGATCGCCGAATCCGAGCAGCGCAACGCCGCCATCGGTGCGGAGATCGACGCGCTCAAGGGCGCCGACGCCGACGCGCTGGAAGCGCTGGCACGGCGTCAGCTCGGCCTGGTGCGCGACGGCGAGGAATTCTTCCTCGTCGTGAACGAGCACTGATCCCGACGCGTGCCGCTTCCCGAAGGGGCGACCGGCGACTGCTGGGCCGTGGTGGCGGCGGCCGGCAGGGGATCGCGCATGGGGCTCGGGACCGCCAAGCAGTTCCGGCCGATCGGCGGGCGCAGCGTGCTCGCCTGGAGCCTGGCGCCGCTGCTGGCCTGCGCGCGCATCCGCCGCATCGTGGTGGTGATCGCCCGCGATCTCGATCCCCCCGAGCTCGACCTGGCGCCCACGGATCGCGCGCGGGTCGTGTTCGCGGCGGGCGGCGCGGAGCGCATGGACTCGGTCCTCGCCGGCATTGCCGCACTGCGCGAGGCCGGCGCGGGGCTCGACGATCCGGTGCTGGTGCACGATGCGGCGCGTCCCTGTCTGCGGGCGGAGGCCGTGGCACGCCTGCTCGTCGAGGCTGCGACGCCGGATGGTGGACTGCTGGCCCTGCCGCTGCACGACACGGTCAAGCACGCGGATGCCGATGGCACGAGCGTGGACCGTACGCTGGACCGCGGCCGTCTCTGGCGGGCGCAGACGCCGCAGGTCTTCCCGCTGGACGCGCTGGAACGCGCGCTCCAGCGGGCGCAGGCCGCAGGACTGCCCTGCAGCGACGAGGCCCAGGCCATGGAGCGTGCCGGCTACCGTCCGCGCCTGGTGCGTGGCGATGCGACCAACCTCAAGATCACGGCGCCCGATGACTGGCCGCTGGCCGAGTTCCTGCTGGGACGGGATGCGTGAGCGCGTGGCGCGTCGGACACGGCTACGACCTGCATCGTCTGCACGCCGGTGACGGCGTCACCGTGGGCGGTGTCTTCATCGCCTGCGACCATGCCGTGGTGGCGCACTCGGACGGAGACGTGGCCATTCATGCGCTGTGCGACGCACTGCTCGGCGCAGCGGCGCTCGGCGACATCGGCCGGCATTTCCCGGACAGCGACCCGCGCTGGGCCGGCGCCGACAGCCGCGCGTTCCTGCGGCATGTGCGCGACCTGATCACCGCCGAGGGCTTCACCCCGGGCAACGTGGACGTCACGGTGGTCGCGCAGGTGCCGCGGTTGGCGCCGCACATCGAGGCCATGCGCGAGGCGGTCGGCGAAGCACTGGCGATCCCCGTTGAGCGGATCTCCATAAAGGCGACGACGCACGAAGGCGTCGATGCCGTCGGCGAGGCGCGTGCTATCGCCGCCCATGCCGTGGTCCTCATCGAAGGCGGGGACGCCGGCTAGGCGCGGTCGCCCGCCGCGGCGCATGCTCCGCACGTCTACCGCTGCTGGCGCAGCAGCACCACGACCGCTCCGGCACCTCCTTCCTCGCGGCGCGCGGAGGTGAAGGCCAGCACATCGCGCCTGCGACGCAGCCAGCCGTCGAGCGCCCGCTTGAGCACCGGACCGGCCTCGCCAGAGCGCAGGCCCTTGCCGTGGATGATCCGCACACAGCGCAGATCGCGCGCCTGGCAGTCCGCGAGGAACCCGCGGACCGCGACCTTGGCGGCGGCAACACCGAGCCCGTGCAGATCGAGCTCGTCGCCGATGCGGAACTGGCCGCGCTTGAGACGCCGGAACACCGACTCGGTCACGCCGGATGCGCGGTATTCGAGAATGTCGCCGGCAGCGATGAGCACATCGTCGGGAATGTGCGTCAGGCTCTCGCGCAGCGCCTCGGCCTCGTCGGCCTCCCGCTGGTGGGCACGCGCGTCGGAAGCGGGTGCCGGTGCCGGGTCGCGGGACGGGTTGTGGCGCACCACGCCGCGCATTGCCTCCGCGAAGGCCTGCGCGTCGTCGCTGTCGCGATCCCGCTCGTCGTCACTGGGCGGCTTGCTGGTCATGGCTCGCGCTACAATCGGTGATCCCGTGGCGCCTTGCGTCGAGGGCCGTGCGCGACCGTCATGCGTCCTCGGGCACGGCGACACCGGCGATGGTATCCACGGGCGATTGTCTTCCACAACGAGCGCGCAGTGCCCGAACCCACCCCCCAGCGAGCCACCGTCTCCGAATCGGACCCTACCGCGCGCCCGCGCACCCGGCTCCTGCTTTCCAACGATGACGGCTGCCATGCCCCGGGTCTGCGCACGCTGGCCAGCGAGCTGTCGACCGAGTACGACCTCGACGTCGTGGCGCCGGATCGCAACCGCAGCGGGGCCAGCAACTCGCTGACGCTGTCCAACCCGCTGCGCGCCAACCAGCACGACGACGGCGTCTGGTGCGTCGACGGCACGCCGACCGATTGCGTGCACCTGGCGCTGACCGGGCTGCTCGAGCACAAGCCGGCACTGGTCGTGTCCGGCATCAACAACGGCGCCAATCTCGGCGACGATGTCCTCTACTCGGGGACGGTCGCGGCGGCGATGGAGGGGCGCTTCCTGGGTGCGCCGGCGATCGCGGTGTCCACCACCAACTTCGATCCCGACCACTACGAGACCGCGGCGCGCATCGCGCGGCTGCTGGTGGCCAAGCTGCTGCGCGAGCCGCTGCCTGCGGACACCATCCTCAACGTGAACGTGCCGGACGTGCCCTTCGACGCGCTCACCGGCATCGAGGTGGTCCGACTCGGACGCCGCCATCTGGCGGAGGCCACCGTTCCGGATACCGATCCGCGCGGCCGGCGCATCTACTGGGTGGGCGCGGCGGGACCCGAGGCCGACTGCGGCCCCGGCACCGATTTCGACGCCATCGCCCGCAACGCGGTGGCGATCACGCCCATCGTCACCGACCTGACGCGCTACGTCGCCATGGAACGCACCGCTTCCTGGGCAGAGAGCCTGCTGTGATCGCTTCCAAGCACGCCACGCGCGCGCCACTGCTGCCCGATTCGGCGCGCCGCCGGCTGGTCGACGATCTGCGCGGGCAGGGCGTGACCGACGAGCGGGTGCTCGCCGCCATCGGCCGCGTGCCGCGCCACGAATTCGTCTCGGAGGGCATGCGCTGGCGCGCCTACGAGAACACGGCGCTGCCCATCGGTCAGGCACAGACCATCTCCCAGCCGCTGGTGGTCGGCCTGATGACCCAGACGCTGATCGCCGACGCGCCGCGCAAGCGCGTGCTGGAAGTAGGCACGGGCTGCGGCTATCAGGCCGCGGTACTGGCCGAGATCATCAACAGCGTGTTCACCATCGAGCGCATCAAGGTGCTCAGCATGCAGGCGCGCGAGACGCTGCGCCGACTCGGCTACCAGAACATCATCTTCCAGTACGGCGACGGCATGAGCGGCTGGCCCGGGCATTCCCCGTACGACGGCATCCTGGTGACCGCCGGCGCGCCGGAGATCCCGCAGGCGCTCACCGCGCAGCTCGCTGCCGGCGGGCGTCTCGTGATGCCGCTGGGCGGCAGCGGCGCGCAGCGGCTGGTCGTGATCGACAAGCAGGCCGACGGTCGCCTGCAGCGGCGCGATCTCAGCGGGGTCAGCTTCGTTCCGCTGGTGGCGGGCAAGGCGTGAGCGCGCCCGATCCGCCGCTGTCGCCGGACGCGCGTCGCGGCGGTCCGTTCACGAGACTGTACGGCTGGATGATGCGCGCCAGCCAGCACCGTCGCGCGCCGTTCTGGCTGGGCGCGGTCAGCTTCGCGGAGAGTTCCTTCTTCCCGATTCCGCCCGACGTGATGCTGGCGCCCATGACCCTGGCGCAGCCGCATCGCTGGCTGTGGCTGGCCTTCCTCACCACGATCACGTCGGTGGCCGGCGGGCTTCTCGGCTACGGCATCGGCGTGGGCATGATGGGTGCCGCCATGCCCTGGATCGAGGCGGCCGGCTACGCACCCGCGCTGGCGCACGCTGCCGACTGGTTCGCGCGCTGGGGTTTCTGGGCGATCTTCCTGGCCGGCTTTACGCCCATACCGTTCAAGGTCTTCACCATTGCCGCGGGCAGCGTGGGCCTCGCGCTGCCGGTCTTCGTCATCGGCGCGCTGGTCGGGCGGGGACTCCGGTTCGCCGCGGTCGCCGGCGTGGTACGTCTGCTGGGGCCGGCAGCGACGCCATGGCTGGAGCGCCATCTCGAGCGCATCGGCTGGGCCCTTATCGCGGCCACTGTCCTGATGGCGGTGGTGCTCGCGGTGCGCTGATGCGAGCGACGGCGGCGGGCCTCCTGATCGCGCTGGTCCTGACCGGTTGCGCGTCGGCCCTGCGCTGGGAGGCGGGTACCGGGGATGGCGAATACCGCGTGCGACGCGGTGACACGCTGTACTCGATCGCGCTGCGCCACGATGTCGACTACCGCAGCCTGGCGCGCTGGAACGATATCGGCCCCAATTACCTGATCCACGTCGGCGATGTGCTGCGCCTGACGCCGCCCGGCGGCGCCGCGGCACGTCCGGGGTCGGGAACGGTGGCGAGCGCACCCCCGACGCGGGCGCCGTCCGCGGGGGGCGGCAGCGGCGGCGCTGCGCCCGAGCGCGAGCTCCCGTCGCGCTCGCCGCCGGTCGGGCCCGGTCCCGACCAGTGGCGCTGGCCGGTGGCGGGAGACGTCGCGCGGCGCTTCGCCCCGCCGGATTCGAAGGGCATCGACATCGCCGCGCCGGTGGGCACGCCGGTGCGTGCCGCCGCGGCGGGCCGCGTCGTGTACAGCGGAAGCGCGCTCAAGGGCTACGGCGAGCTGGTCATCGTCAAGCACGACGAGACCTATCTCACCGCCTACGGATACAACCGCCGCCGGCTGGCCGAGGAGGGCGACCGGGTATCCGCCGGTGACGCCATCGCCGAGGTCGGCGTCGGGCCGGCGCAGAAACCGGTTCTGCACTTCGAGATCCGCCGCGCCGGCAAACCGGTCGACCCCCTACGCCTGCTGCCCGCGTCCGAGTAGAATGCCGGGTTTTCCGCGCCCGCCGAATGCGGCGCGCGATCGATTTCCCGTCCGACCAAGTGCCCGCCGTGCAATCCGAGTTCCCGCGCATCAAGCGACTTCCGCCCTACGTCTTCAACATCGTCGGTGATCTGAAGAAGGCGGCGCGAGCTCGCGGCGAGGACATCATCGACTTCGGCATGGGCAATCCGGACGGTCCCACGCCGCAGCACATCGTCGACAAGATGGTGGCCGCTGCCCAGCGGCCCGACACGCACCGCTATTCCGTATCGAAGGGCGTGCCGCGCCTGCGACGGGCCATCGCCACCTGGTACCGGCAGCGTTTCGATGTCGATATCGATCCGGAGACCGAGGCGATCGCGACCATCGGCTCCAAGGAAGGGCTGGCGCATCTGGCGCTGGCGACGCTGGGACCCGGCGATGCGGTGCTGGTGCCCAATCCGGCCTATCCGATCCACCCCTACAGCGTGGTGATCGCGGGCGCGGACGTGCGGCACGTGCGCATCGGGCCCGACGTCGACTTCTTCGAGGAGCTGCAGCGCGCCATCCGCGAGCTGTGGCCGAAGCCGAAGATGTTGATCCTCAATTTCCCGTCGAACCCGACCACCCAGTGCGTGGACATCGAGTTCTTCGAGAAGGCGGTGGCGATCGCGAAGGAGCACGAGATCTGGATCGTCCACGATCTGGCCTACGCGGACATCGTGTTCGACGGCTACCGCGCACCGTCCATCCTTCAGGTACCGGGTGCCAAGGATGTCGCGGTCGAGTTCTTCACGCTGTCGAAGTCCTACAACATGCCGGGCTGGCGCGTCGGTTTCATGGCCGGCAACCGCGAGCTGGTGGGTGCGCTCTCGCGCATCAAGAGCTATCTCGACTACGGCATGTTTACTCCGCTGCAGGTGGCGGCCATCACCGCGCTGGAGGGGCCGCAGGATTGCGTGGCCGAGATCACCGAGACCTACCGCCTGCGGCGCAACGTGCTCTGCGAGGGGCTGGACGCGCTCGGCTGGCCGGTGGAGAAGCCGAAGGCGACGATGTTCGTCTGGGCGCGCATCCCCGAGCCCTTCCGCGAGCTCGGCTCGCTGGAGTTCTCCAAGCGCCTGCTGTCGGAGGCCAAGGTGGCGGTTTCGCCGGGCATCGGCTTCGGCGAGTACGGCGACGAGTACGTGCGCATCTCGTTGATCGAGAACGAGCACCGCACGCGTCAGGCGCTGCGCGGCATCAAGAAAATGTTCCGGGAGGTGGGTTGATGGTGCCGCTGCGCATCGGGTTGCTGGGGCTCGGCACGGTCGGACAGGGCGTCGTGCGCGTCGCCCGCCGCAACGCCGAGGAGATCGCGCGCCGCGCCGGCCGCGAGGTGGTGATCACGGCCGCCAGCGCGCGCGACCCCGCCAGGCCGCGCGACTGCGATCTCGACGGGATCCGGATCGAGGCCGACCCCATGGCGGTCGTGCAGGCCGGGGACGTCGATGTGGTCGTCGAGCTGATCGGCGGTGTCGAGCCGGCCGGTGCGCTGCTGCGCGCCGCGGTGGATGCCGGCAAGCCGGTGGTCACCGCCAACAAGGCGCTGATCGCCGAGGGCGGCAACGCCATCTTCGAGGCCGCCGCCGCCGCGGGCGTGCCGGTCGCCTTCGAGGCCGCCGTCGCGGGCGGCATTCCCATCATCAAGGCGCTGCGCGAAGGGCTTGCCGGCAACCGCATCGATGCGGTGGTGGGCATCATCAACGGCACCGGCAACTACATCCTCACGCGCATGCAGGACGAGGGCATCGCCTTCGACGACGTGCTTGCCGAGGCCCAGCGCCTGGGCTACGCCGAGGCGGATCCGAGCTTCGACGTGGACGGCGTCGACGCCGCCCACAAGCTGACCATCCTGGCCGCCATCGCCTTCGGCATGCCGCTGGCCTTTGATGCCGTGACCTGCGAGGGCATCCGGGGCATCACCAATCACGACATCGAGCTGGCGCGCCAGCTGGGCTATCGCATCAAGCATCTGGGCATCGCCAAGCGCCGCGGGGATGCCGTCGAGCTGCGCGTGCAGCCGACGCTGCTGCCCGAGACCGAACTGCTCGCGAAGGTCGACGGTGTGCTCAACGCGGTGGTGATCAGCGGCGATGCGGTCGGCGACACCGGTTACTTCGGCCCCGGCGCCGGCGGCGACGCCACCGCGTCCGCGGTCTGGTCCGACATCATCGACATCGCCCGCGACACGCAGGGCGGTGCGCGCGTGCCGGCGCTGTCGGCCCACCCGGAAGGCATCCGGGCGCTGCCCGTGCGGCCCATCGCGGAGACGCGCAGCAGCCACTACCTGCGTCTGCAGGTGGCCGACGAGGCCGGGGTGCTGCGCGCCATCACGTCGATCCTCGCCGATCACGACATCAGTGTCGAAGCGATCTATCAGCGCGAGCCGCGCGGCGATCAGGACGCGGTCATCGCCATGATCACCTCGGTGGTCCGCGAGTCGCAGATCATCGAGGCCACCGATGCGATCGCCGCGCTGCCCATTGCCCGCGGCCCGGTCAACCGCCTGCGTGTCGAGCATCCCGGCGACTGAGCGCCGATGCCGACAGGCGGGCACGCGCCGCCGGCCTTCTCCCGACTACTTCCCGACGGATTCCCATGGCTCATCGTTACACCGGTCTCATCGACGCCTACCGCGACCGCCTCCCGCTGGCGGAGGGCGCGCGCGCCATCAGCCTGGGCGAGGGCAATACGCCGCTCATCCAGCTGGACAATCTGGTGCACGACATCGGATTCGGCGGTCGGCTGTTCGTGAAGTACGAGGGGCTCAACCCCACCGGTTCCTTCAAGGATCGCGGCATGACCGTGGCGGTCTCGCAGGCGGTGGACGAGGGCGCGCGCGCCGTGATCTGCGCATCGACCGGCAATACCTCGGCGGCGGCCGCGGCCTATGCCGGTCGTGCCGGCATCACGGCGCTGGTCGTCATACCGGACGGCAAGATCGCCGCCGGCAAGCTGGCGCAGGCGGTGATGCACGGCGCAGTCGTGGTGCAGATCGAGGGCAACTTCGACGACGGCATGCGACTGGTCAAGGAGGTCGGTGCCACCGCGCCGGTCACCATCGTCAACTCGATCAACCCGTTCCGCCTGCAGGGCCAGAAGACGGCCGCGTTCGAGATCGTCGACGCACTGGGCCGCGCGCCGGACTTCCACTATCTGCCGGTGGGCAACGCCGGCAACATCACGGCCCACTGGATCGGCTACTCCGAGGCCAGCGGCCAGAGCACCACGGCCTGTGCCTATTGCGAGAACGACTGCCGGGTGCCGCATCCGGCGGCCACCGACAATCGCCCGGTCATGGTGGGCTATCAGGCGAGCGGCAGCGCGCCCTTCATGCGCGGCGGACCGGTGCGCGATCCGGATACCGTCGCCACCGCCATCCGCATCGGCGATCCGCAGTCGTGGGACGCCGCGCATCGCGTGCAGGCCGAGTCCGGCGGCTGGTTCGGCGAGCTGTCCGACGACGAGATCCTCGACGTGCAGTCGCGCCTTGCCATGCGCGAAGGCGTGTTCTGCGAACCCGCTTCCGCGGCATCGCTGGCGGGCGCGCTGCGTGACATCGCGGCCGGCCGCGTGCCGGACGGCAGCGATGTGGTCTGCACGCTGACCGGTCACGGCCTCAAGGATCCCGAGATCGCCATGCGCGGCGCACTGGATCACATCGTCAAGGTGCCGGCCGAGCGCGGCGCCATCGCCGATCTGCTGGCCAAGAAGATGGCGTGACGCCGGGCGACGCGTCAGCCTGGCTCAATCTCACCCGCCGCCCGGTCGCGGACGCGAGCGGTCTGCCGGCAACGATGCATCCGGTGGTCCGCCGGGTGCTCGCCGCCCGCGGCGTTACCGGCGCTGCCGACTGCGACTACCAGCTGGGCGGGCTCCTGCCGCCCACTGGCCTGCAGGGTCTCGACGAGGCCGCGGCGTTGGTGGCGTCCGCGGTCGCCGACGACACCGCCATCTGCATCGCCGGCGACTACGATGCCGACGGCGCCACCAGCACGGCGCTGCTCATGCGCGGCCTCCGGGCGCTCGGCGCCCGACGCCTCGACCACGTTGTTCCCGACCGCTTCACGATGGGCTACGGACTGTCGACGGCGCTCGCCGACGCCGCGCACGAGCGCGGCGCCGAGCTCCTGATCACGGTGGACTCGGGCATCAGCAGCATGAGTGGCGTGGCGCACGCGCAGGCCCGCGGGATGCGCGTCGTCATCACCGACCACCATCTCCCCGGCGAAGCGATTCCATCGGCGGACGCCATCGTCAATCCCAACAACACCGGCGATGCCTTTCCGAGCAAGTGTCTTGCCGGCGTCGGTGTGGCGTTCTACCTGCTCGCGGCCGTGCGCGCACGCATCGGCCGCGATCGTCTCAACATCGCCGAGCTGCTCGATCTGGTCGCCCTCGGCACGGTGGCGGATGTGGTGCCTCTGGACCGGAACAACCGCATCCTGGTCGCGCAGGGGCTGGCGCGCATCCGTGCGGGCCGGGCCTGTCCGGGGATCCGCGCGCTGCTCGAGGTGGGCGGCCGCGATGCCGCCACCGCCGACGCCGCGACGCTCGGTTTCGTGGTCGGACCGCGCCTGAACGCCGCCGGACGGCTCGAGAACATGGGGCAGGGCGTCGATTGCCTGCTGTGCGACGACCCCGAGCAGGCGCGGACGATGGCCCGCGAGCTGGATCGCCTCAATCGCGAGCGTCGCGATATCGAGACGGTCATGGTCGACGGTGCCGATGCCGCCCGGGTACTGCCGGACGCGCTTGGTCTCTGCCTGTACCAGTCCGACTGGCACGAGGGCGTGGTCGGTCTGGTGGCGTCCCGCGCCAAGCAGAGTGCCCACCGGCCCGTCATCGCCTTCGCACCGTCGAGCGACGCCGGATGGCTGAAGGGATCGGCGCGCTCCATTCCGGGCCTGCACATACGCGATGCCATCGCGGAAGCCGACCGCATGGCGCCGGGGCTGGTGGCCCGCTTCGGCGGTCACGCCATGGCAGCCGGCCTGACCCTGCCGGCCGACGCCCTCGCGCCGTTCGCGGAAGCCTTCGACAGCGCGTGCCGCGCCATGCTGCGCGACGAGGACCTCGTCGCCCGCATCGCATCGGATGGTCGGCTCACCGGCGACGAGCTCGCGGTCGAGACGGCGCTGGCGCTGGAAGCGGCGGGGCCCTGGGGGCAGGGTTTCCCCGAACCGGTGTTCGACGGCATCTTCCGCGTCGCGGAATCGCGGGTTGTCGGCGAGCGCCACGCGCGCTACCGCCTGGAAAACGAGGAAGGCGGACCGACCCATACCGCCATCGACTTCGGTGGCGCGGAGCGCATGGCGGAGCGCGGCGCCCGGGTCGCCATCGCGTATCAACTGGGCGTGAACCGGTGGCGCGGGCGCGTCGAGCCGCAGCTGATCGTGCAGGCGCTCGCCGCTGCCGGCTGAGTTCTCGGCGGCACCGCACAGCCGTTCATCCGAGTGACGGAGACGCTCGTCACCGTCGTGTCGGCTCGCCTTGCGCGTCCATATATGCACGTGTAACCTGCAAATATGGAATCCAAGACGCTGCTAGCCCGAGCCGTCTATCGTGTGCTGCGCCCCCTGGCCCGGACCGCCATCCGCCACGGTCTCACCGCACGCGACTTCGAGCGCATCGTGCGTACCGCGTTCGTGGACACCGCGCGTGCCGAGTTCGGTATCCGGGGGCGCCCCACCAACAAGTCCCGGGTCGCGACACTGACCGGTCTGAGCCGCACCGAGGTGGCGCGCATCGTCGATGCCGGGGGCGGTCCCGGCGAGGCCATCGGCGATCGCCATCTGCTCAACCGGATCGTGACCGTCTGGGTCGGTGAAACGCCGTGGCTCGACGATGCGGGGAACCCCCGCCCGCTGGGACTGGAGACGGAAGGCGACGACTTCCCGGCGCTGGTGCGTGCCATCGGGAGCGACGTGCCGTGGCAGACCCTGCTTCGCGAGCTTGAGCGCATGGACATCGTGGCGCGGCGCGACGGCCGCGCCACGCTCCGTAAGCGCGCCTTCGTGCCCGGCGGCGCGGACGAGGGCGACCGGCTCCCGTATCTGGGCGAGAACGTCGCCGCGCTGATCGACACCATCGATCACAACCTCGTGCACGGCGCGGACGCGCCGCGATTCGAGCGCAAGCTGGTCTTTCCCGGACTCGACGGAGCGGGGCAGGACAAGCTCCGCCGCGCGCTGGAGCGTGACGGCCAGGCCTGGATGGAGCGGCTCAACCACGAGCTGACCCCCCACACCCGGGACGACAGCGACGGTGCCCACATGACGGGCATGGGCATCTACTACTTCGACATGAACACCCCCGACGGAGGACCGAAACAATGAACATTCCGAGGACGACAATCGGCTGGACGGTCGCTGCCGGTGCGCTGGCGCTGGCCGCCGGCTGCGGTGGCGGCGACTCCAGTTCCGGCGCCATGGGCGATATCAACGGATCGGGCGCGGCCAGCAAGGTCTTCGTGCGCGGCTCGATCACCGGATTCGGCAGCGTCATCGTCGAGGGCCGACGCTTCGAGACCGGCGAGGCTTCGTTCGAGATCGACGATCTCCCGGGCGCTGCGAGCGAGAACCTGCTGCGCGTCGGTCAGATCGTCGAGGTCAATGGCCGGCGTGACGACGAGGGACGCCTCATCGCCGAGCGCGTGCGCTACGACGCCCAGATCCGGGGGACGATCGCGGCGATCGACGTCGACGCCGAGACCATCGAGGTCGCGGGCCAGACCATCCGCATCGTCGGGGCCACCGTGTTCGACGATACCGATTTCGCTGCGCTCGTTGTCGGTGACGCCGTCGAGGTGAGCGGCGAGGTCACCGGCGATGGGGTCATGATCGCCAGCTTCGTGGGGCTCGAGGACGACGCCGTGGAGGCCGTCGAGATCACCGGTCGCCTGGGCGCGCTGAACGCCTCCACGCAGCGCTTCCGGGTGCAGTCGCTGGAAATCGACTACGCCGGCGCCACCATCACGCCGGGGGGCGGCGCGCTCGCCAACGGTGCCCTGGTCGAGGTGCTCGGAACCGTCGCATCCGGCGTGCTGACCGCAACCGAGGTCGAGATCGAGGACGTCCCGGGCAATCGCGTGGACGATGACCTCGAGGCCGACACCGAGGTCGAGATCGACGGTCCGGTCGCCGAGCTCGATGCGGAAGCGGGCACCTTCCGCGTGCGCGGCTTCGCCGTCAGCTTCGGCGATGCCACCGTCTTCGAGAGCGGCACTGCCGACGATCTGGTCGACGGCGCCATCGTCGAGGTTGAGGGCGTCGCGGACGGCGAGGGTGGCGTCATCGCCACCGCGATCGACTTCGAAGAGGAACGCGATGCCGAGAACGGCTTCGGCCGTGTCGAGATCGAGGGTGCGGTACAGGCGGTGGATGTCGACGCGGGTACCGTCGAGGTGCTGGGCACCACCATCCGGACCGACGCACGGACCCGCTATCAGGACGACCGGGACGGTGATCGCACCTTCGGGCTGGACGATCTGCAGCCTGGCGACATGGTCGAGATCGCCGCGGTCCGTCGCCCGCAGGACGTGGTAGCGCTGCGCATCGAACGCGAGGGTGCGGACGACGATGGCGATGTCGACGACGGTGATCAGGAGCTCTCCGGCACCGTCTCCGATATCGATCCGGCCACCCGGCAGCTGGTCGTGGCCGGCGTTACCGTGGACGCGAACTCGGCCGAAGCGTTTGAAGGCGAGGAAGGCGATCTGACGGCGGAGGGCTTCTTCGCGACCACCGAGGTCGGCGATTTCGTGGAGATCGAGGGCACCTTCGACGGCAACATCCTGGTGGCGCGGGAGATCGAGCGCGAAGGTCGCGAGGACGATGACGACGTCGACGACGATGATGGTCGTCCCGGCAATGCGGGCCCGCCGGACGGTGTCGGCCCGCCGGACGAAGGCGGCGGCGACACCGACGAGGGGCAGGACGATGCTGCCGGCGATGGTGACGATGACAGCGCAGACGATCAGCAGGACGACGGCGGCACCGATGACGACGACGATGGGGATGACGACGACGCGGCCTGATCCGCGCAGGTGAGAGGCCTGCCAGTCCCCCTCGGCAGGTGCTCGCTGGCCCCGGTCCTTCCCTGCGACCGGGGCTTTTTTTGTTCTAGAGGCGCTGGATCAGCGCGTCGGCAAACTGCTCTGTGGTCGCGCTGCCGCCGAGATCACCGGTTCGTACGCCATCCTCCACCAGTGTGGCGCGCAGCGCGATGCGCAGACGCTCGGCCGAGTCGTGCCGGTCGACGTGCTCCAGCATCATCGCGGCAGCGAGCAGCAGCGCGCTGGGATTGGCGATGCCCTTGCCGGCGATGTCCGGAGCGGAGCCGTGCACCGCCTCGAAGATGGCGGCGTCCTTGCCGATGTTGCCACCCGGCGCCATGCCCAGGCCGCCGATGAGTCCGGCGATCTGGTCGGACAGGATGTCGCCGAACAGATTGGTGGTCAGCAGCACGTCGAACTGCCAGGGATTCAGCACCAGCTGCATGGCGCAGTTGTCGACGATGCGGTCCTCGATGATCAGCTGATCCTTGTAGCGCTCTCCGACCTCGCGCGCGGTCTCCAGGAACAGCCCGGTGAGCAGCTTGAGGATGTTGGCCTTGTGCACGATGGTGACCTTCCTGCGGCCGTGCCGGACGGCATAGTCGAAGGTCCACTCCGCGATGCGCCGGCAGCCTTCGCGCGTGTTGATGCCGGCGCTCTCCGCGACCGCCTTGGGGTCGCCGCCGACCGGGATGTAGTGCTCGTAGCCGACGTAGAAGCCCTCGAGGTTCTCGCGCACCAGCACCAGATCGATGTCCTCGTAGCGTCCGCCATCGATGATGGTTCGCGCCGGCCGGAGGTTGGCGTAGAGCTGGAACTCCTCGCGCATGCGCACATTGATGGAGCGGAACCCGCTGCCTACCGGCGTGGTCAGCGGCCCCTTCAGCGCGAGGCCGTTGCGGCGGATGCTGTCCAGCGTGCAGCTCGGCAGCAGGTCGCCGTGGCTCTCCAGCGCACCGAGACCGGCGGGCTGCTCGTCCCACGCGAACGGTGCATCCAGTGCGTCGATCACGCGGCGGGTGGCGGCGATGATCTCGGGACCGATTCCGTCCCCGCTCAGCAGGGTGACCGGGATGCGCTGGCTGGCACTCGACATGGACGACGATCTCCGCAATCAGGTAAGTCGGAAGCCTAGCGGTCTTGCGGCCTCCGCGTCACCGCCACTTTGGTCGAGTGTGCTCGTTCACTCCCCGGACCCGGAGCTGCTCAGCAAGGCTTCGAGGTCCTGTCGCAGCGCCGTCAGCGTCGCCGTGCGCGGCACACGCGGGTGCCTGCTGGTGCCGTTGACGATGACCGCGAACGCGCCCCAGTCGTCATCGGAGAGGCGCAGGTACCCCGCCAGCGCGCGCACGCCCACCGGCTCGCTCAGCCATCCCGTCTTGACCGCGAGCCGGGTGTTCCACGCAGCGCTTCCGCCGTCGAGCTGTCCACTGTCGGCGTAGAGCGGTACCGTCAGGCCGCCGAGCAGCGCCGGGAACAGCGCATGCCGCCGATACGCGCGCGCCAGCACGGCGACGACCTGTCGAGCCGAGAGACGGCTGGAGACGCTGAGCCCGCTACCACTGTGCAGGATCGGGCCCGCCTCGGGCGCGTCCCCCGCCGGCGCCATGTCCAGAGCCGTCAGCAGTCGCATGCCGGCGACATCGAGATCGGTCGAGCCGGTCGCGCCGTGCGTCAGGTGCAGCGTCAGCATGTCCGCCATGTAGTTGTTGCTGAAGTGCAGCATGCGCCGCAGCTGCGCCGCGAGCGGAGTGCCGTCGATGGCGGCCAGTAGGCGCCAGTCGTCGCCGGGGGCATCCAGGCTCGCGATCCGGACCCCGCCCTCGAGCGCGATGCCGGCGTCGCGCAGAAGCGCGCGCAGGACGCGACCGGTGTGGCGCGCGGCATTGGAGACCGACCGCGAGCGCCGCACGGTGGCGTGTCCGAGGGGGATGCCGCCGTCCAAGCCGAGGACATCGTTGCCGTCGGCATCGGTGCGGCGCTCGACCCGGAAGCGGAGACGCGCGTCGGCGGGCAGGGTCTCGACGCTGCCCGTCAGCGCGATGCCGGAGATGCTCGGCGGCATCAGCGCGACGCTGGCCGGCTGTCCCGGGCGGGACGCCGGACGGACGGCAATCTCGACGGTGCCGTGATCGATGCCCGCGGCCGAGAGGGGCCCGTCGAAGGCGAAGCGGCTCCCCGTGCGCGCGTCGCAGCGATCCTTCGTGCGGCAGGCAATCGCGCCGAAGCGGCCTTCGTCGATGATCAGCGCGCCGGTGATCCGCTGCACTCCGGCCTGCCGCAGACGCGCCACCAGCGTGCGCAGCTGCTCGGTACCGAGATCGGGGTCGCCCGAGCCGCGGAACAGCAGGTCGCCGGACAGGATGCCGTCGTCGGGCGCCGTCCGCGCGTGGAGGCCGGTACGGAAGCGGTGCTCCGGACCGAAGTGCTCCAGCGCGGCGACGGCGACGAAGAGCTTGCTGAGCGACGCCGGGATGAGGCGTCGGTCAGCGGCATGCCCGGCGATGGGCGCACCGTCGCGCAGGCGCACGACCAGCGCGCTGACCGGGGTGCGGTCGGAGGCGATGGCGTCGAGCCGCGGCAGCCCGTCGGCGGCGGCGCCGAAGGGCAGGGCGCCCGCGACGAGCGCGGCGGTGCCGAGTCGCCGCAGGCGGAGCGGCAGCCTCAGCGCAGCATCTCCCGCGCCTTGGTCAGCGCCGCGGCGAACTGGGTCACATCCTCGCCATCGTTGTAGACGGCGAAGGAGGCCCGTGCGCTCCCGCTGATGCCGAAGCGGCTGTGAAGCGGCATCGTGCAGTGATGCCCGATGCGTACCGCCACGCCCTGCATGTCGAGGAGACTGCTGATGTCGGAGGGGTGCGTGCCGTCGATCGTGAAGGCGATGATGGCCGCCTTGTCCGGTGCCGTGCCCAGCACCCGGAGCCCGGGTATATCGCGGATGGCGTCCATCGCGTCCCGCAGCAGGGTCTGCTCGTGCGCCCCCGCGGCCGCGACTCCGGTCGCGTCGAGCCAGTCGATGGCGGCGGCGAGACCGATGGCGCCGGCGATGTGCGGGGTTCCCGCCTCGAAGCGTGCGGGCGGCTCGGCGAATGTCGTGCCGTCGAAGCTGACCGTCTCGATCATGTCGCCGCCGCCCTGCCAGGGCGGCATCCCGGCGAGAAGCTCGGGACGCGCGAGGAGCACGCCGAAGCCGGTCGGGCCGTACAGCTTGTGCGCCGAGAACGCGTAGAAGTCGGCGCCCAGCGCGCCGAAATCGAGCGGCATGTGCGCGACTGCCTGCGCCCCGTCGATGCACGTGGGCACGCCGCGCTCGCGCGCGGCGGCGACCATCTCGGCGACCGGGTTGATGGTGCCGAGGGTGTTCGATACGTGCACGAATGCCGCCATGCGCGTGCGCGACGTCAGGCGCTCGCGCCAGGCGTCCAGGTCCAGGCCGCCATCGTCGCGTACCGGCGCCACCACGACCCGTGCGCCGGTGCGCTCCGCGAGGATCTGCCACGGAACGATGTTGGCGTGGTGCTCCATCTCGGTGACGAGAATCTCGTCACCGGCCTCCAGGCGCGGCAGCAGATAGCTGTAGGCGACCAGATTGATCGCCTCGGTGGTTCCGCGCGTGAACACGGTGCCGGCGACATCGGCGCCGGCGAAGCGCGCGATGCGCGCCCGCGCGTCCTCGTAGCCCTTCGTGGCGCGCGCCGCGAGGGCGTGCACGCCGCGATGCACGTTGCTGTTGTCGTGGCGGTAGTAGTGATCGAGGGCCTGCAGCACCGCCTCGGGCTTCTGCGTGGTTGCGGCGTTGTCCAGATAGGCGAGACGCCGGTCATCGTGGACGCGCTGCGCCAGCACCGGGAACTGTGCGCGCACCGACGCGACATCGAATCCGGGCAGGGTCGGGGCGAGGCCGTCGGGCGCGTTCATGCCGTGCTCCAGTCGGCGTGCTGCAGCGCCTCGTCGAGGGCCGCGAGCAGCGCGTCGTGCACGGCGGGCTGCGCCGGGAATGCCAGCGTCTCCGCCGCGAAGCCGCCGATGAGCAGCGCGCGGGCCGTGGCGTGGGGAATGCCGCGCGTCTGCAGATAGTGCAGGGCGTCGCGGTCGATCTGGCCGATGGCGTTGCCGTGCGCGCACTGCACGTCGTCGGCGTAGATCTCGAGCTCGGGCTTGGCATTGATCCGGGCGCGCGGCGACAGCAGCAGGCTCGCGAGATGCTGGTCGGAATCGGTCTTCTGTGCATCGCGATGGACGTGCACGCGGCCGGTGAGCACCCCCACGCCCTTGTCCATGCCCAGCCCGCGGAACGTCATGCGGCTGATCGTCTCGCCGCTGGCGTGCTCGACCGTGGCGAAGGTGTCGATGTGCCCCTCGCCGTAGGGCGCGTAGACGCCGTCGAGATCGGCGCGGGCGCCGGGCGCGTCGAGGCGCACGTACAGGTTGTGGCGCGACAGATGGTCGGCGGCATCGAAGCCGGTCATGCGCAGGTGGGCGCCGGCCGCCAGCCGGGCGTCGGTGCGCAGCAGCACCGGTGCCGCCTGGTTGCGGTGCACGCGTGCCAGATCCAGCCGCGCGTTCTCCGCGAGCGTGATCTCCAGCGTCTGGGTGCCGAAACCGGCAGATTCCGCAACGTGGTCGTCCCAGTAGAGCACGGCCTGAACATCCGCCGGCACGTGCACGCGATGCCGCAGATGGACCGAGCCCGCCGTTGCGCGCGTGCACAGATGCAGCGCCGCGTCCGCGGTGCTCGCATCCCAGCGCACGCCGGTGGCGGACAGCGCCGCATTGACCAGATCGCTGGCATCGCTGATCCCGGATGCCGGTGCCTCCTGCCGCTCGCCGTCATCGAGCCCGTCGCTGCGGCCGTTGATGAAGCCCACCCGGCGCAGGCCGTCGAGCTCGGGCAGGGTGATCCGTGCCGGGCCGGGGGCCTCGGGCGTCTCGGCCACCGCTTCGGCGATATCGGTGAACCGCCAGCGCTCGTGCTTGCGGCCGGGGAATCCCTCGTCCATCAGTTGCTGCCAGAGGTCGTGCCGCGCACGGCGCTTGTCCTCCGGCAGGCGGTCGAAGAGAGGCTGAAGGCGCTCGGCGAGGCTCATGCTGCGCTCTCGATCCCGGCGTAGCCCTTCTCCTCCAGTTCGCGGGCCAGCTCGGGGCCGCCGCTGCGTGCGATACGGCCGTCGGCGAGCACGTGCACCCGGTCCGGCGCCACGTGGTCCAGAAGGCGCTGGTAGTGGGTGATGAGCAGGATGGCGCGGTCCGGTCCGCGCATTGCGTTGATGCCCTGGGCGACGGTCTTCAGCGCGTCGATGTCGAGACCGGAATCGGTCTCGTCGAGGATGATCATGCGCGGTTCCAGCACGAGCATCTGCAGGATCTCGTTGCGCTTCTTTTCGCCGCCCGAGAAGCCCTCGTTGACGCCGCGGTGCAGCATGTCCTTGTCCATGTCGACGGTGCCGAGGTGCTGGCGGACGTGCTTGAGAAAGGCCATGGCGTCGAGCTCCTCCTCGCCGCGTGCCTTGCGCTGCGCGTTGTAGGCGGCACGCAGGAACTGCACGTTGCTGACGCCCGGAATCTCGACCGGGTACTGGAAGCCGAGGAAGAGCCCGGCGGCCGCGCGCTCGGCAGTGTCGAGCGCGAGCAGATCGCGGTCGTCCAGCTTGATGCTGCCCGCGGTGACGTCATAGCCCTCGCGGCCGGCCAGCACATGGCCGAGCGTGGACTTGCCGGCTCCGTTGGGGCCCATGATGGCGTGAACCTCGCCGTCATTGATGCTCAGGTCGAGTCCCTTGAGGATGGGCTCGTCGTGGATCGTGGCGTGAAGATTCTCTATGTCTAGCATGGCTCTGGCCGCGACCGGCGCGGCATTCGGATGGGGGATGAGTGGCTCGGCTTGACCCCGCGCGGCATCAACCGACGGCGCCCTCCAGCGAAACCTGAAGCAGCTTGCCGGCCTCGACGGCGAACTCCATGGGCAGCTCCTTGAAGACGTCGCGGCAGAAGCCGTTGACGATCATCGACACGGCGTCCTCCTCGGAGAGGCCGCGGCTCATCAGGTAGTAGAGCTGTTCCTCGCCGATGCGCGAGGTGGTCGCCTCGTGCTCGAGCTGGCCGGTGGGATTGCGCACCTCGGTGTACGGGAAGGTGTGCGCGCCGCACTGGTCGCCGATGAGCAGCGAGTCGCACTGGGTGTGATTGCGCGCGCCCTCGGCCGCCTCGATGATGCGCACCAGGCCGCGATAGGACTGGTTCGAGCGTCCGGCCGAGATGCCCTTCGAGACGATGGTCGAGCGCGTGTTCCTGCCGATGTGCATCATCTTGGTGCCGGTATCGGCCTGCTGGCGCCCGTTGGTGACGGCCACCGAGTAGAACTCGCCGCGCGAATCGTCGCCGCGCAGCAGGCAGCTCGGATACTTCCAGGTGATCGCCGATCCGGTCTCGACCTGCGTCCAGGAGATGCGCGAGCGCTTGCCGCGGCAGTCACCGCGCTTGGTCACGAAGTTGTAGATGCCGCCCTTGCCGTCCTCGTCACCGGGATACCAGTTCTGCACGGTGGAGTACTTGATCTCGGCATCGTCGAGCGCGACCAGCTCGACGACCGCGGCGTGCAGCTGGTTCTCGTCACGCTGCGGCGCGGTGCAGCCCTCGAGGTACGAGACATAGGCCTCGTCCTCGCACACGATCAGCGTGCGCTCGAACTGGCCGGTGTTGCGCTCGTTGATCCGGAAGTAGGTGGACAGCTCCATCGGGCAGCGCACGCCCTTCGGCACGTAGACGAAACTGCCGTCGGTGAACACCGCCGAATTGAGTGCGGCGAAGAAGTTGTCGCCGAAGGGCACCACCGTGCCGAGGTACTTCCGTACCAGCTCGGGGTACTCCTGCACGGCCTCGGAAATCGGGCAGAAGATGACACCGGCCTCGGCCAGCTTCTCCTTGAAGGTCGTGGCCACGGAGACCGAGTCGAAGACGACGTCCATCGCCACGCCGGCGAGCATCTTCTGCTCCTCCAGCGGAATGCCGAGCTTGTCGTAGGTCTCGAGCAGCTTGGGATCGACCTCGTCGAGCGACTTGGGGCCGTCGGCCATCGATTTGGGGGTGCTGTAGTAGCTGATCGCCTGATAGTCGATGGGCGGATAGTCCAGGTGCGCCCAGCTCGGCGACTCCATCTTCAGCCAGCGGCGATAGGCCTTGAGACGGAACTCCAGCATCCATTCCGGCTCACCCTTCTTCGCCGAGATGGCGCGGATGACGTCCTCGGAAAGACCCGGCGGCACGGTATCCGATTCGATATCGGTGACGAAGCCGGCACTGTACTGCCGCTGCTTCAGCATGTTCTCGAGTTCGGCGGTCGTTGCCATGTCAGGCTCCGGCGGTTTGACGGGTGTGCGGTGCATCGACGCGCCGCAGCGGGAATTCCTGCGCGGGCAGCGGTGCACTCATGTCGGCGAGCGTCACCGACGCCAGCGCGCGCTCGATGGCGGCGTTGATGCGCCACCAGTTGGTGCGCACGCCGCAGTGGTCGTCGATCGGACAGCCTTCGCCGTGCACCGTGCAGCTGGTCAGCGCGATGGGGCCCTCGAGCGCGGCGACCACATCGGCGATGGTGATGCGCCCGGCGTCGTGCGCCAGCACGTAGCCGCCGTTGGCGCCCCGCGTGGCCTTGACGACGCCCGCCTGCGCCAGCTGGCGCAGGAGCTTGGCGACGGTGGTTGCCGACAGGTGCGTATGTTGCGCCAGCTCGGCGGTGGAGCGCCGCTCGCCCGGCCGCTGCGCCATTTCGGTGAGCACCACCGTCGCATAGTCTGTGAGCTTGCCGAGTCGCATGGATCGAATCCCAACCAATCTGGTCGGGATTATACCCGTTCGCCCCGCGCGCATGCATCCCCGCACAATCGTTGTCCCGCTGGAACGGCGTCAGGTCGTCGTCAGTACCGGCCAGTGGTCGACCACGCCGCCGGCCTGCACCACCAGGATCTCGGTGAACTGCAGCATCAGGGCCTCGGACTGGCGGGGCCGGTGGAAGACCCAGTCGCCGGGTGCCAGCGCGCTGATGGCGGCGCCGGTCAGCATTTCCTGGTTGCTGCTGCGCCCGAACAGCGCGTTGGTCGAGAGTCCCTGCGGCGATACGCTGTCCGCGCGCCAGTTGCCGCCGTAGATGAAGTGCGTGCGCTGCAGGTTGGGATTCCAGAGGCGCGCGGGCAGGGATGCCCACTCCAGGCCGGGGAGCTCGACACCTTCGGCCACCTTGAGCACCGGCGCGGCGATCCAGAGCGCCGGCCGGAACGCGGCCAGCGTGGGCAGATCGAAATCGGCGGGCTTGACCAGGGCGCTGCCCACCGCGAGGTCGTTGGTCGGGGCGCGCTCATCGTGCAGCACGAAGTTCGGGCTCCCGGCGCCGTTGAATACCAGCGGCGGATCCTGCTGCAGGGTGAGCAGATCGCCGCCATGGCGGCGGAGAAGCGCGATGAAGTGCCGATAGCGGGCATTCGCCGCCTGCTGGAGGGCATCGGCGTCGCCCATCAGGTCCGGCAGGCGCACGACATGCGGGTCGTAGCCCATCAGGCCGCCGAAGCGCAGATGCCGGCTATCGTCGCGCAGCATGCGCAGCATGGTCAGGAAGTCGGCATCGTTGTCGACACCGCCCCGGTGCAGGCCGACGTCAATCTCGATGCTGATGCGCAGGCGCACGCCGCGCGCGCGCGCCAGGTTGGCGTAGCGCGCGAGTCGCTGCGGGGTATCGACCAGCCATTGCAGCTGGGACTGCGGGTCGAAGCGGCCCGGGCGATGATCGTCGTAGAAGCGCGCGACCGCCTCCACCGGCATGGGCTTGCCCACCAGGAGGTCGGCGTCCGGAAAGCTCCGGGCGAGGGCGTTGGCGAACGGCTGGTGGAAGCACATGATGCGGCGGGAGCGCATCGCCGCGAGCACGTGGTCGATGAGGCTGGCGCACGGCAGCGATTTCGAGACCAGACGATAGGCCTTGCCCGGCGGCATGGCATCGCGCAACGCGATCAGATTGTGGTTGAGCCGGTCCAGATCCAGGATCAGACAGGCGGTACCGGGGCCGTCACGCTGCAGGAGACGCTCCATGTCGGCGAAATAGCGGGCGTGCGGGGCACCGGCATTGCCGGGCTTCAACAGCGCGATCGCGCCGAGGGCGCCGCCGGCGGCAAGTCCGGCGCGGAGCAGCGTGCGTCGCTTCACGTAGGTGTGCCCGGATCGCGGGGCGCGCCCCAGCCCCCGCCGCCCGGGGTCTCGATGCGCAGGACGCTTCCTGCCGCCACCCGGCAGGTGACCCGTGCGGGCAGGGAGTGCTCGTTGCCGTCGGGATCGCGCAGGAGATTGTGCCCTGGCGCGCCGTCTCCGCCGCCCGCGATCCCCCGGGCGCCGCGCGCACGGCGGTTGCTGATGATGGCGAGCTCGACCGGTTCCAGGAAACGGAGCTCGCGCACAACGCCGTTGCCGCCACGGTGTCGCCCGTGACCACCACTGCCGTGACGGATCGCGAAGCGGTTCACGCGTACCGGCAACTGGCGCTCCATGATCTCGGGATCGGTGATGCGCGAGTTGGTCATGTGGCTGTGCACGGCGTCGCCGCCGTCGAAGCCCGGTCCGGCGCCGCTTCCTCCGCAGAGGGTCTCGTAGTACTGCACGCGGTCGTTGCCGAAGCTGATGTTGTTCATCGTGCCCTGCGATTCGGCCATCGCGCCGAATGCCACCAGCAGCGCATCGGTGATCGCCTGCGAGGTCTCCACGTTGCCGGCCACCACCGCGGCCGGCGGTTCGGGCGACAGCAGTCCGGGGTGAGGGACGACGAGGTCGACATGGCGCAGAAAGCCGTCGTTGAGCGGCACGGGGCGGTCGATGATGCAGCGCAGGGCGTACATCGCCGCCGCCCGCACCACCGGAAGCGGTGCGTTGGCGTTGCCGGGGTCCATTGCGCTGCTGCCGGTGAAGTCGATGCGCAGGCGCCCGTCGCCGGTGCTTGTCCGCAGCTGCACGTGCTGGCCGTCGTCCATCGCCACATCGTGTCCGCCGTCGGCCAGCGCCGCGATGAACCGGGCGACCGCGTCGGCGGCATGGTCCTGCACGCGCGCCATCTGTTCCGATACGCGGGCCACGCCGACGGTGGACGCGAGCGCGGCGAGGAGGCGCGCGCCCCGAGCGCAGGCCGCGAGCTGGGCGCGCAGGTCCGCGAGGTTGGCCTCGGGATCGCGCGCCGGCACGGGGCTGCCGGTGAGCAGCGCACGCACGGTGTCGTCGAGCAGCACACCGCCCGTCGCCACGCGCACGCCCTCGATGCGCACGCCTTCATCGTCGATGGTGCGGCTTTCCGCCGGCATCGAGCCGGGCGTGATGCCGCCGACGTCGGCGTGGTGCGCGCGCGCGGCGACGAAGCCGAACGGCGCGGCATCGGTGCCGTCGTGAACCGGCATCACCAGGGTGAGATCGGGGAGGTGGGTGCCGCCGCGGTACGGATCGTTGATCAGCCAGGCGTCACCGGGATGCAGCGCGCCGCCGCTCGCCTCGCGAATCGCCTTGACCGCAGCGCTCATCGATCCGAGGTGCACCGGGATGTGCGGCGCGTTGGCGATGAGGCTGCCGTGCGCGTCGAATACCGCGCAGGAATAGTCGAGTCGATTGCGCACGTTCACCGAGTGCGCGCTGCGCCGCAGCGCGTCGCCCATCTCGGCGGCGATGTGCATGAAGCGACTGTTGAACAGCTCGAGGCGCGCTGCTTCGCTGTCGTGCCCGGTCGGAGCGGCGCCCGCGCGCTCGACGGTGATGCCGTGCGGGTTGCGGGTCGCACGCCAGCCTGCCGGCAGCACCAGGCTCGACTGGGCGAGCTGCACCAGCGCCGGCCCGCTCACCCCGGCATCGCCGGGGTCGGAGAGGATGGGCGCGTCGTGCCAGCGACCGTCGGCCAGCGTCATCATGGGCTGGTGCCCGAGCACGGTCGCGGGGCACGGTGCCGGCTCGCCCCGCGGCTCGTCCGGTCGGTCGCGCACGCGCACGTGGAGGCTGGCGACGTGGACGGGCCGCCGGGCGTCGGCGAAGCCGAAGGCCCGATCGTGCGCATCGGCGAAGGCGAGGGCGAGATCGGCGGCGCCGGTGCCCTCGGTCAGCGGCAGGTCGATGGTGGTGTCGGCGCGGGCGTAGTGCAGGCGCAGCATCGCGGCGCAGTCCTCGCAGGTCGCGCCCTGCTCGGCGAGATCCGCAATCGCCTGTGCGCGCAGCTCGGGCAGCGCTGCGCGGGCGCGCGCCACCGCGTCGTCGTCCAGTGCCAGGTCGACGGTGCGCTCGCGCGTCACGCCCACGGTCGCCATGCCGACGCCCACGGCCGACAGCACGCTCGCCCGCGCCGGTACCAGCACGCGCGACAACCCGAGTGACTCGGCCACATCGCAGGCATGCTGCGCACCGGCACCGCCGAACGCGACCAGCGTGTGCCCGGCGATATCGACGCCGCGCGCGACGCTGATGCGGCGGACCGCCCCGGCCATGTGCTCGACGGCCAGCTGCAGCGCGCCGCGCGCGGTCTCGGCGATCGCCGCGTCGTCCGCCGAGCGGGCATCCAGTGCCGCGATCGCCGCGCGCGCGGCCTGGGCATCGAGGGCGGCATCGCCGCCGGGGCCGAAGACCGGCGCGAATCCCTCCCGGTGGAGCCGTCCGAGCACGATATTCGCGTCGGTGACCGTGGGCGGGCCGCCGCGGCCGTAGCATGCCGGCCCCGGGTCGGCGCCCGCGGATTCCGGCCCGACCCGCAGGCGGGTGCCGTCGCGGAGAATGCGCGAACCGCCGCCGGCCGCGACGGTGTGCAGCTCGAGCGTCGGCGCCCGCACGGTGAGGCCCGCCACCGTGGC
Source organism: Algiphilus sp. (assembly GCF_023145115.1). Classification (NCBI taxonomy): domain Bacteria; kingdom Pseudomonadati; phylum Pseudomonadota; class Gammaproteobacteria; order Nevskiales; family Algiphilaceae; genus Algiphilus; species Algiphilus sp. The sequence goes on along the minus strand of NZ_JAGLEJ010000032.1, from coordinate 618 downwards.
ATCGGCGCGGACCGCCGGGCGGCTGGTGCATTCGAAGACATCGGTGGATGTGCCGCCCATGTCCAGGCCGAGCACGCCCGTGACACCGGTCGCCGCGGCCACTCCGGTGGCGCCGATGACGCCGCCGGCCGGGCCGGAGAAGATGCTGTGGCGCGCCTGGAAGCGCGCGGCATCGGCCAGATGCCCGTCCGACTGCATCAGGCGGATGCGGGCACCCGGCAGGGCGTCGGCGAGGCCGCGCGTGTAGCGCTGCAGCACCGGCTGCAGTGCCGCTTCGACGACCGCCGTCTGCGCCCGGGCCAGCAGACCGGGCTCGGCGGACACCTCGTGACTGGCGCAGACGGTGGTGAAGCCGCACTCGCGCGCCAGTGCCGCGATGGCCCTTTCGTCCTCGGGAGCCTGCGGCGCGTGCAGCAGCGCCACCGCGAGACTCTCGATGCCGGCGGCGCGCACGGCAAGGAGCGCGTCGCGCAGCGCGTCCCGATCCAGGGGGGTGCATCGCGAACCGGTCGCGTCGACGCGCGCATCCACCCCGACCACCCGCGCGCACAGTCGGCGCCGCGGGGGAATGCGCAGCGCGAAGATGTCGTCGCGCGACTGGTCGCCGATGGCGAGCAG
>NZ_JAGLEJ010000031.1 GCF_023145115.1 Algiphilus sp. | reverse complement strand
GTGCGTAATCACCCGGGACCTGACATCTAACCTAAGATAATGCTTTATTATCCTTTGTCAAATATAGGCTATGCTAAGCCCCATGCATGAGCTAGAATAGTACGTAAATACATATTACGTATTACAGTACGAAATAAACAGGAGGGGACAGCATGGCTCGTGGCGGTATCAACAAAACATTGGTGACCAAGGCCCATCAGGCCGTTCTAGCCAGGGGAGAAAACCCGTCCATTGACGCCATACGCATTGAGCTCGGTAACACCGGCTCCAAATCAACGATCCATCGCTATCTCAAAGAATTGGAGGAAGAGGCATCAACCCGGCTGGATGATGAGGCGCTGCTGAGCCAGCCCATCAAGGAGCTCATAGCGCGCCTCGCATCGCGCCTACACGAAGAGGCCCAAGGCATCGTCGATGAGAGTAAAAGCCGTTATGAACACCAGATCAAAGAGCTCTCTGAACACTGCGCCACGCTCACTCAAGAGGCTTGCCAGAGGGTCGATCAGCATAACGTGCTGGAACGCCGGCTTGACGAGACCTGTTCGGAGCTAAGTGCTAAATCCGCTGCGTGCGATGCCTTAGATAGACAGCTCAGCGAGGCGAGTCAGCGCGACGCTAGCACGGCGGCGCTACTCAAGGAAAAGCAGGCCCACCTCGAATCTCTTGAGGAGAAGCACCGTCACAGCCGGGAGGCACTGGAGCATTATCGGCAATCGGTAAAGGAGCAGAGGGATCAGGATCAGCGCCGGCATGAGCAACAAATCCAGCAGCTTCAGACCGAGATTCGCACATTAAATCAGACAATCTCCGTCAAGCAGGGCGATTTAACGCAGCTCAACAAGGACAACGCGCGCTTGATCAGCGAGCTGAGCGCTGCACGCAAAGCAACACAGGACCTCGAATCGAAGCTTAATCGGACTGACGCGAAACTTGAAGATGCCAATAAGCGATTGCAAACCCAGTCGACCGATCTGCAGCAGTACGCCGACAGCGCTCAGCGCCAGGCCTTGCAAATGGATGAGCTGACACAACGCCTTGAATTGGCCCAGGGCAAGGTGAAAGATTTTACCGTCAGCCAGGCCAAGCTGGAGGCTGAACTATCGGTTAAGAACGATATGATTGAGCGCCTAATGGCTGAAAACCGGCGCCAATATGACGAACCGGCTGCGTAAGCGACAGGTGGAACGCGATTGCTTATGGATGTCCAAGATATTCTTTTGAAATCAATGAGATGCAGAGTTACTGGCTAAATATTACAGTTTTACCGGCCGGACCTCACTAGGGGCTTGGCCTCAGATGTTATATTTTGCGCGAATTTCCCGGAACCCCAACTCGACAGGTATTCGCCATGACCCGCTTGCCCGAAGGCTTCATTCCGACGCGCCACCGCGTCAACGAGCGCGTGCAGAACATGCTGGGGCGCCTGCACCGGCTGATGCCGGGCATCGAGCAGCCCGATGACGCGCGCTGGCGCGAGATCGGCATCGCATTCATGGAGGGCGACCCGGCGATGGACACGCTGCTGGCGGCGATGCGGCGCCACGGCATGCGGTCGGCGCGGGCACAGTTCGATCAGGCGCTGGTCCACGGCATCGACGCCGTCCCCGACGCGATACCGGAGCTGCGCGAGTTCATCGTGGGCATGGCCACGCCGCCGGCGTGGCTGGATACCGGGCGCGTCGAGCGCGGCGCCGCGCTGTTCCGCCGCTGCGGCATGAGCGCGCTCAACGTCGGTCGCGATGTGGCCTTGATGGGCGGGTATCAGGCGTCGGCCTTCAATCGCACGCTGATTCTCACCGGCGCGCTGCAGAAGGGGGCCACGCGCCGGCTGGCGGAGACCTCGCAGTGGGTGCTCGACTGCACCGCGGAGGGCGGGCTGGCACCGTATTCCGCCGGCTGGCGCTCGACCCTGAAGGTGCGATTCATCCACGCGCTGGTACGGCAGTCCGTGGCCGCGCGCGAGGACTGGGACATGGAGGCCTGGGGCCTGCCGGTGAACCAGCCCGACATGGCCGCCACCCTGTACGGCTCGCTGACGGTGCAGGCGCTCGGCGCCCGCATGATGGGGGTACCGCAGTCCCGCCGCGAGCGGGACGATTTCGCGCATCTGACGCGCTACGTCGGCTGGCTGATCGGCGTCGACGAGCGCTGGCTGGCCGATACCGAGGAGGCGGCGGCCGCCCAGCTCATGCAGCTGCTCATGAGCCTGACCAACCCGGACGAGACCAGCCGGATGATGGCGCAGCCGCTGGCGCGCGAGCCACTCGAGCGCGAATACCGCAATCTGGCCTTCCTGCGCAGCCGCTTCGAGTACGCCAAGCACCTCTCGATCAGCCGCGCATTCCTCGGCGCGGAGGCCATGGAGCGCCTGGGGCTGCCGTCGGGCGTGCTGCCCTGGTATCCGCTCGCGACGTTCCCCGTCACGCTGGCCCGCCATGCCGTCAGCCGGGCGCTCCCCGGCGGGCGGAATCGCATGACCCGCCGCGGCCGCGCCGCGCAGGAAACGCACGTGCGCAGCCTGACGATGGATCGCGACGCCGTGATCGGCGAGTCCGTCGCCGCCGGCTGAGCCGGAGCTGTCGCGTCGCGCGGAATGGCTCGATAATGGGCCTCCGGATGCGACACGGGAGACGCACGACGTGACGAGGATCTTCCTGGGGCTCTCCGCCCTCGTATGGGCGCCCTACGGGCTCTGGTGCTTCCTCTACCCGGGCTTCCTGGCGGAAGCGGCGGGCGTGTCCGCCGGCACCGCCACCGGCACCGTCGAGCTGCGCGCGATGTACGGCGGCCTGCAGTTCGCCATCGGTGCCTTCGCGGCGGCGGCGGTGGTGCGCGAGACGCTGCAGCCCGCGGCGCTGCTGATGGTCGGCGTGCTGTGCGCCGGTCTCTTCATCGCCCGATTGCCGGCGGCCCTCATCGTCGGCGAGTTCTCCGGCTACACCGTGATGGCGCTGGTCGTCGAACTGGCCGTGGTGGTCATCGCGGCATGGCTGATCAGGCGGCTGCCGACAGCAATCTGACCGCGCATCCGCCGTGCGGGCACGGATTCCGCCTCACGCGCGCGTACCCCGGGCTACCGGCTCCCGACTGAAGATGCCCACGATCGGGGTGCCGTGCGCGCGCATGATCGGTTCGATCTCGCGATGCAGGGCGTGATAGCGGTAGAACGGCACGCGCGGGAAGAGGTGGTGGATCGAATGCAGGTTCTGGCCGAGCCAGAACCATTCCACCGGCTTCATCCAGAGCGGCATGATGAGGCTGTTGGTGTTGCGGTAGCGCGTCGGTTCCTCGTAGGGAATGTGCGGGCGATAGGCGAACCAGTACGCCGTGAAGAAGCCGCCCAGCAGATAGCCGACGACGATCACCATCACCGCACCCGGCTCGGCCATCGCGACCAGGAAGGCGGCGCGCCAGCCCACCGACGCGACGACCTCGGTGCAGTAGATGAGCTTCTCCCGCGTGCTCGCCGAATGCCAGTGATCCTTCACGAAGAAGGTGTTCTGCACCCAGAAGAAGCGGATCACCGTCAGGAACGCGCTCGCCGGTCCCTTGCCCATGCCGCTGATCATGAAATCCGGGTCCTTGTCGCCCTGATTCGTGTAGCGGTGGTGCGTGAAGTGCTCGAGGCGATGCGAGGCGTAGGGCACCATGATGATGGGCGCGACGAGATAACCGCAGAGATCGTTCAGCCACTGAAGGTCGTCGTGACGACCGTGGATGTTGCCGTGCACGGCCTCGTGCAACGGCGTGTAGGCGAAGTAGGTCAGGGCGCCGATGAGCAGGGTTGCGGCCCAGACCGGCAATCCGCCGGCGGCGTACAGTCCGAGCGTGGTCACGACCCCGGCGAGCGTGAACGCGACCAGCGCGACCGTCGGCCAGGCGATGCCGCCGGTGTACTGCCGTGCTGCAGCGATGGCCTGCTTGTTCAGGTCGGCGAGGGTGTCGGACATGACGAGGATCCGGTTCTTGCGGAGGGTGACACCCTATTCGGACGCCGTTCGGCGCGACAGGACACCACCGGCCATCCACCGGATAGTTCTGACCGAACGGTCGGTCCGGGACGAACGCTGCACTACAATCGTGCGATGCCGGAAGCCGACAGCGTCCTCCATCCGATCGTCATCAGTCAGGTGATGATCAACTTCGCCGCCCGTCACGGCGTCGACGCCGACACCTGTCTGCTCGGAACCGGGATCACCGATGCCGATCTGCTCGATGGAGAGGCACTGGTCACGCGCCAGCAGGAGATGCGGCTGGTCGAGAATCTGCTGCTGGCGCTGCCCGACGTGCCGGCGCTGGGCTTCGAGCTGGGCCTGCACTACAGCGTCTCGACCTTCGGCATCTGGGGGTTCGCGATGCGGACCAGTCGCACACTGCGCGATGCGGTGGTGCTGGCCACCCGCTATCTGCCGCTGAGCACCGCCTACTGCCGGATCCACGGCTTCGACGAGTCCGGTCTGTTCGGTGTCGAGATGGTCGCCGACGGCATTCCGCGGCACCTTCGTCAGTTCCTGCTCGAAAGGGACATGGCCACCGGCATCAACCTGCTGAACGAGCTCGGACTGTCGGGACTGCAGCTGGCGGCCGTCGAGTTCCGGGAGACGCCGCCGTATCGCGAGCGCATTGCCGCGTTGTGCGGCCTGGAGCCCCGTTTCGGGTCCGCGCGGAATGCGCTGCTGGTGCGCGCCGAGGATGCCAACCGGCCGCTTCCCATGTTCGATCCGCACCTCGTGCGCATGCTCGACGACCAGTGCCGCCAGCAGCTGCAGCGCCGACAGGTGGGCGGCGTCGCCGGCCAGGTCCGCCAGCAGCTGCTGGGTCCGCTGGGACTGGTGGCGAGCTGCGAGGACGTGGCCGGCGCGCTGGCGATGTCACCGCGCAGTCTGCGCCGCAAGCTCGACCAGGAAGGGACCAGTTTCCGGACCCTGGTCGAGGAGGAGCGCCGCCAGCTCGCGCTCCGCTTGCTGGAAGGCAGCCGCATGAAGCTCGACGAGCTCGCGCTGCAACTGGGCTACACCGATACCGCGAGCTTCTCGCGTGCGGTACGGCGCTGGACCGGATGCTCGCCGGGCCAGTACCGCCGCGACCGCAACCCGGCGACGTGACGGGGGCTGCCGGGCAACGCGCGACCATCCCCGCCGTGGTCGGCTACGGGCTGCGTCCGGTCGGCAGGGCCGGTCAGATATCCGACGGCGGGTTGGCCTCGCGCCAGGCAGCCACTTCGCGCAGCACGGCGGTGGCGTAGCTGCCGGCCGGCAGCCAGAAGCGCAGCGTGAGCGATGCGGCATCCGGCCAGGTCCATTCGAGCGCACCGGGGCACAGCCGGAGCGCCCGACGGTCCTGGTCCAGTCGCTGCCTGCCGAGGCCGTCGACGAGCTTCTGATACGCCGCGGCGACGGTCTGCTCCAGATCCGCGGCCCGGCCCCGGCTGGGCAGGGGGCCCTGGCCCCACAGCGGGCCCGACGGGTGGATGTCGAAGGCCGCGGCACGCGCCTCGAGCCCGTCGACGCCGGGCTCGGCGAGGAACCAGGATCGGGATCCGTGCAGACAGCAGCATTCGCCATCGATGATGCGGTTCCAGCTGCCATCGCCGACGCGTTCGGAGAGAACCGCGTTGAAGATGTGGGAGCGGGCTGCGGAGATGAGCATGCCGTGATGCTTGCGCGGGGTGCGTCGGCCGGCGAAGAACGCCAATGCCCGGTTGACGTTGCCACTGTCGCGACCGAAGCGCTGCCCGCCGAAGTAGTTCGGCACGCCGTGCGCGGCCATGGCCCGCAGGCGGTGTTCCGCCTGTTCCCGATCCCCGGCCACGTCCCGCAGGGTGATCGTGAAGCGGTTGCCGGCAAGAGCGCCGCGCCGCAGTTTGCGATGATGCCGCGAATGCCCGGTTATCGCGATACCGGGCTCCGCCAAGCCGTCCCAGTCGGGTTCCGGCATGCCGGGTAGATGCACCGAGAAGGTCTGGGTCGTGACCGCATGGCGATCCTTCATGCCGGCATAGCTCACCGCACCGGGCGCCACCCCGGCGTGCTCGGCCAGGCGTCCGGCCACCCAGTCGGTGTTGGCGCCGCGCTTGCGCACGTGCAGGAACACATGCTCACCCTCGCCGCCGGGGGAGAACCCCAGATCCTCGTCGACGAGGAAGTCCTCCGGTGTGGTTCGCAGCCAGCCGCCGAGCGGCGGGCCACCGTGGGCGAAGCGCAGATCGTGCACGGAATGGTGGCGGCGGGGCCCCGGGATTCAGGAAATGGCGCAGGAAGCGCGCGCAAGTGCCTGATGAGTGGTGGGTCGTGTTGGATTCGAACCAACGACCTACGGATTAAAAGTCCGCTGCTCTACCGGCTGAGCTAACGACCCGGGCTTGCGTCCTGGCGGGTTGGCTGGCGAAGCGGCCGGGATCGCCTAGCGATCCCGGTACTGCGCTTCGATCTGCTCGTTGTGGCCCTTGACGTCGACGCAGACGGTGGCGGTCGGGCGGGCGAGGAGGCGGGCGATGCCGATGGGCTCGCCGGTTTCCTCGCAGTAACCATACTCGTTGTCCATGATGCGACGCAGCGCCTCGTCGACCTTGCGCAGCAGCAGCGATTCGCGCTCGCGCAGGCGGAGATCGAGCCAGTGCTCTTCCTCGGCGCTGGCGCGATCGGCCGGGTCGGCGAAGGTCTCGCGGGCATTGAGCCTGGCCTTGACGTCCATCTCGCGTGCGAGCACTTCTTCGCGCATCTTGAGCAGACGCTGCCGGAAGAAATCGAGCTGCGCCGTATTCATGTAGTCGTCGTCCGACATGGCGCGGATCTCGTCCTCGGTCAGCGGCGTGTTCGCCTTGCTTCCCGGCTTCTTGCCGTTGGCGTCGGCGCGCTTCCCGGTGCTCTTCTTTGCAGCAGTCTTGGTCATCAGGTTCCGATCATCAGGTGGCGAAGGGAAACGGCCCTCCGAAACCGAGCGCCGCGTTATACACCGCGTGGGAGGGAGGGTCAATCGCCCGGATGCCCCCGGCACAGGCAATCCTTGACCAGCGGGTAGGCATGGCTGACGGCCGCGGAACGAACGGCGTCAGAGCCCGACGACCGCGACGATGCCGACGGCGGCGGCACAGGCCAGCGGGAACATGACGGGCCGCCACATCGCCCGGCCGCCGATCGCGGCTGCCAGACCGCCCTTGGCCAGCGTGTTGATGGCGGCCGACAGCACGATCACGTCCCCGGCGGTCTCCAGCGTCACGTCGGTGCCGGCGGTACGCGCCATGGTCAGGGTGATCGCATCGACGTCGCTCAGGGACGCAATGACGGCGACCAGGAAGACGCCCCGGTCTCCGAAGTACTCCTGCCCGAGATGGCTCAGGAGCATCACTGCGGTGAGCAGCACGCCGAACTGGAGGGCGGTCCGCAACTCGAAGGGGTTCCCGATGGCGACCGGCTGCTCGGTGGCATCGCGGTGCAGGGGAGCCGGGCGTCGATTGAGCAGCCATGCCGCGATGCCGAGCGCCGCGGCCATGGCCACCAGCGGCATGAGGATCCGCAATGCCAGTGCAGGCTCCACCAGGACCGCTTCCAGCCAGACGCGCGGGAACATCATGGCGCAGCCGAGCATGGTCGCGGCCGCCAGTACCGGCGTCAGGGTGGGGGAGCGTCGTCCGAGACGTGCCAGCGTCAGCGTCAGCGCCGTCGAGGAGGCGAGGCCTCCGAGCGCCCCCGTCACCAGCAGCCCGCGGCTCGGCCCGGCGGCGCGCATCGCGAAGTATCCGGCCGATGACAGCGCCGCAATGAGCACTACCAGCCACCAGATCTCGAACGGATTGACGACGCCACCGGGTCCGAAGCCCCGGTCGGGGATCAGCGGAAGTGCAACCGCCGAGATCAGCAGGAGCTTGAAGATCGCGCGCACCTCCTCGCCGGAGATGCGCGTCAGTGCGTCGTGAAGCACCGGCTTCGCACCCAGCAGCAAACCGGTCACCACGGCGCCCGCCAGGGCGACGGCCGCCTGGCCGCTTGCCGCCAGCACGCCGAGCACGAAGGTGACCAGCACCGCGATGAAGGTGGTGAGACCGTGATCATCGCTGCGCAGGCTTCGGAGCGTGTAGGCCGCCAGGAGCAGAGCGGCGAGGCTGGCGAACGTCGCGGCAATGAGCGCAACCGAACCGACGAGCGCCTGCAGGACACCGACGAGCCCGCCGAGCAGACCGACCAGCGAGAACGTACGGATGCCGGCAACCCTCTGACCCTCCCCGGCGGTGCGCCGGTCCCAGCCGCGCTCGAGGCCGATGAGAAAGCCCAGCGCCAGTGCCACACCCAGCTCCCAGAAGGGGGAAAGTGCCTGCATGCGCGTATTCGCGCCTCGTGATTCCTGTGACAACGGGCATCGTGGTGCGGATTCCCGCCGGTCGCAATAGCTATCCTTGGGTACTCACTCCCGATGCACGGACGAGCAATGCCACCAGACCAGTCGCCGGAAGCCATCGCGTCCATCCTTGCGCAGTTCGAGGTAACGGGCGATGCGGCATTCCGTCTGGCGGACTGCGCCACGCGCATCACGCGGCCGTATCAGGGCGATGCCGCATTCCGGCGCGTGATGAAGGCGCTTCGGGAAGGCATTGCGGACCGTCAGAGAAAGCTGTTCGCTAACGGGACCGACGCCGTTCTGGTGGTCGTGCAGGGCGTCGACGGGGCCGGCAAGAACGGGCTGGTCCGGCATGCTTTGCACAAGGTCGATCCCAACGGGATGCATGTATGGTCGTTCGGCGCTCCGGACCATGGAGAACTTCGCGAGGACTTTCTGCGGCGCTATCAGCGCCGTCTGCCGCTCACGGGCGAGATCGCGGTGTTCAATCGTGGTTACCACGAAGTCGTTCTGAGCGGTCGGGTACACCCGGACTCGCAGGTTCCGGCGCATCACGCCGAAGCAGCGCCGGCCGCAGAGACGACCATCGCCGCGCGATTCGAGGAGATTCGCGCCTTCGAACGCTATCTCGTGGCGAACCGCATCGCGGTGGTCAAGATCATGCTGCATGTCTCGCCCGGGACGCAGCAGCGTCGCCTGCGCAGCCGAGCCGACAGCAACGCGAAGCAGTGGAAGCTCACCGAGGCGGACTGTCGCGATGCCGTGCTCTGGAGCGATTTCGCCGAGGCATACGAGGCGTGCATCGCCAATACGGCCACGAGCGCGTCGCCGTGGTACGTGCTGCCCGCGGACGACAAGCGCACGGCGCGCATGCTCGGTGCGGCGGCCGTGCTGCAAGCGCTGGAACGCCTCGCTCCGGAATGGCCGGTACCGGGTGCGGGCCGCAAGGCGGAACTGGCGCGCATGGTGGCGGCGTTGTCGGCGATCCCATCGCCGGAAGCGTCCGGATCGTGAGCTGTTGCCTCCCGTCACGCGGCCGTGGGTACCGAGCGAGCAGCGCAGGGAACCTCCGAAGGGCTGCGAAGCTCTGCATATCTATCGCGCGCAGAGCCGAACACGCCGCACCACATCCAGTACTTAACATAATATCTATTATGCGCCATGCGCCGTATCCGCCGGGTGATTTCGCGCCGCATCGGCGCTACGCTCCGCGCATGGAAAACGAGCGCATGGGCTTCTGGGATTGGTTCATCGCTGGCTTCGCCTTCACCCTCGGCGCCAGCGCGGCCGGCATGATTCTCGGGTTGCTCGGCCTCTGGCTTTTCGTCAAGGGTCTATCGGTCGCGCTCCCGACAGCAGACCGCGCTTCGCCGGTGTCGCTTCCGAAAATCTCGCAGCCGATTGAGCGACAGCCACGGACTCGCACCATCGATGTGCCGATCCCGCCGCAGTCGCGCGAGGAATGTCTAGAGCTGACCGGGGGCGTCGCGAACGAGATATACGACGCCTGCCGGCAAGGACGGCTCGTGGAGAAAAAGACGATCACCAAGTAGCGCACCGCCGATGTGCGGGCCTGCCCCCGTTCCCACAAGTCCGACTCCCTATAAGGAGGTCGGCCGTGTGGAAACCGGGACAGCCTCAGCCTTCGCCGGCCGCCTTCGCCGGATCGTAGCTGCCAGGTGGTCGGCGCATCGACAGCGCCGATTCGCGGTCGCCGCTCCACATCGTGACCAGCTCGCCATCGATCTCGCATTGCCAGTCGCCGGCATCGGTGGCTTCGCACAGGTCGCCGGATATGCGGCGGTCGCCGGTGGTGCTCGCGATGATGGCAATGCCCGGCCGGCCGGCTGGCTTGATGACGCCCTTCAGCCGCCACCGCTTTGACAGTTCCGGTTCCTTCGGCTCTGGCGGTGCGTGCTGCTCAGCCGCTATAGCGGTCGTGCCAGGTGGCAACGGCTGGTACTGCGGCGCTGGTTGCTGCTGGATCGGCTGCGGGGGTTGCTCGGCGGGTTCTGGCTCGGCAACGCCGGGCGGCTCCTTCGTCGCCGCTCCGGCGCTGCCGAGCGCCTTGAACTGCGAGTAGACCCCGGTCACGAGGAACGGCAGGACACAGGCGGCGGCGATGGCCGCCTTGATCCGGAAGTTGCCCCAGATCGTGGCCCGCTTGTCGACCTTGTTCTCGAGGCCGGCTTCGAAGGTGGTGCCCTCCTCGGTCTTGGCGTGGGTCACGTAGCAGTCGCCGATTTCCTGCTTGAACTTGCCGTAGCACGCCCGCGTGAACTGCTTTTCGCGCGGCTTGTCGAGGCTCTGGGCGCGCTTGTAGATGTCGACGCGGAAGCGGTTGCTGGCGCCCACGTCGTCCAGCTTGGTGTGGATGTAGGTACTTTCCACGAGCGCCCTGATCCAGTACGCGACGGCGGTGCCGAGGTCCTGATCGATGATGAGGATTTCGGCGGCGCGGTGCGGCTCGGTCGGTTCCAGACGCTGGCGGTGCTCCTTGAAGAAGCTCAGGTGCTTGCGCGGAACCTTGCTGACGGGCACGCCGCTGGGCCAGTACTGCCAGACCTCATCGATGATCGAGACGGCACCCGAGGGCGTCAGCTCGATGAGCTCGTCGGCGCGCTCGAAGCCGGCCGGCTCGCCGTCGGCCTCGGTGTCATAGCGCGGTATCTGGACGAGCCGGCCACGGCCGCCGCTGGCGGCCATGCACGCGTCCTCGTTGACGCGCAGGTTGTGGGCGACGGTGCGGCCGTCCTTGAGCGCGGGGATCAGCCAGTTTTCGACGGCGCTGTAGGTCTTATAGGCGCCGGGGAGGCCGGTGTAGGCGATGATCGACATGGATCAGCCCGAGATCGCCCACGGAAGGACGCGGCTGAACCACTTTGCGACCACCACGCCGGTGATGATGGCAACGCCCTCCTGTATGGCGAACGCATCCATGAAGTAGGCGGTGCCGCTGGCGAGCTGCGCGCTGTAGGTCGCCCAGGTGGCGAAGATGTCCGGTACCGGCACGGCACCGAGCGCTTCCTCGATGCCCGCCAAGAACAGTTCATAGACCTTGCGCGGGAACCAGAGCAGCACGTTCACGAGCCAGTCGCCGAACGCGCTCATCCAGCAGCCAACGTCCCAGAGGCTGCACTCTGCGCTGATTTCCTCGAAGCTGACTTCGCCTTCTTCCATCGTTCAGCTCCGCCGGAGGAAGACGAAGATGCCGAGCAGGCTGTAGAACGCCAGCATCGAGATGCGTATCTGGCTGCGCCACTCTTCGAGCAGGATGCAGTGGGCATCGAGGGTGTAGCTACCCATGTTCCAGTCCGTGAGATCGACGGTTGGCGCGGGGCACGTGCCCTCGTCGGGCAAATTCGCTTCCACTTCTGAGATCGCAACGCCGAGCGGCGTGCCCTTGACGCCAGTCATGAAGTCTGAAGTCGACTGCGAGAACGTCTTGCTGCTCAGAGCCTTGCCAACGAACGTTCCGCCGCAGGTTTCGACCTCAGGGTCGCACTGCCCTTCCCCGCATTCTTCGGTCTCGGGATCGCACTCGCCGTCGCCCGGTTCGTCGTCGCACTGCTCTACCTCGGGGTCGCACTGGCCGTCGCCGGGCTCGTCGTCGCATTGCTCGGTTTGCGGGTCGCACTCATCCTCGCCGGGATCGGTATCGGTGCCCATGATGTGCGCGGTGGTGCTCCCGGGGACGCGGTTGCCGTTCTCGTCCACCTTTTCGAGCTTTTCTTCCTCGTCGGCCTCGTTCTCCGGGTGGTCGAGCTCGCCATCGTCGGTGATGCAGATGCGATCGCCCGACGAGTTGGTCGCGCAGTTGTCCGCCTCGGGTAGATCGTCCTCGCAGACCTCTTGGCCGTTGACCTCGCCGCATCCCGGTGAGGTGTCAATGCATACCAGGTCGCCGTTCACGGTGCCGCAGTTCTTCGGCATGAGCGCGTCGCCGGCGCACACCTCTTTGCCGCTGGCGCTGGTAACGCATTCCTCTCCGCCGAGCAGCTCGTCACCATCATGCGGTGGGTCTTCCGTGCCACACGTCTCGCCGGTGCTGATGTACTGCGCGATGGGGTCGGTCGTTTCGCCGACGATGCTCAGGCCGTATTCGGCGAATTCGACCACGCAGCCCGACTCACACGCCGACCCGCCGTCGGTGCTGTAGTAGCTCATGGGGGTACCGGCGGGCTGCTCGCACTGCGGGATCGGCTCGCACACCATCGTCGTCCCGAACGTCCCGGCCGTCGTCGTGTCCGGCAGCCCCGAGCTCGGCTTGCGAATCCTCTCTATATCCCAATTCCCCACGTAGTTATTCCCCGCCCAGCCGGAACCCGTTGGCGAGTACACGACCGACGCTGTGCTACTACCGGAAGAGAAGTTGGTGTCCGTATAGCTGCGCCCCGAGAAAAACTCTTGCACCTGATGCACCGACAGGCCCTGCGGCGGGACTAATCCTATCTCCTGATCCGGGACCGTCATACCGCTGTTGCAGCAGCCTGCGCCCGCCGATACAGGCGCCTCGTTCGGGCCACACTGCAACTGCGCCTGAGCTTGCGAACTCATGACCGTAAGGACGAGCAAAACTGCCCACAGCCACCACGGCAGCCGGAGACTGCGCGCGAGCCCGTAGACGGCGATCCGTCGCAGCATGTTCATTCGAACGGCCGGAATGCGGCGTAGGCCACTGCCATGCCGGCCACCCAGAACGTGAAGTAGTAGAGCTCAAGCATGGCGAGAAAAGGGGGCGAGGTCTCCCCCGCCCCCAACCGCTCAGGCCCGCTTGATCGCGCTGACCGCCATCGCGCCGCCCTTCCAGAGGACGTACACGCCGGCGATGCTGGCGAGAATGCCGATGATGATGCCGCCCACGGCGGTCCAGTCGACGGCGGTGCTGATCGGGTCGTAGTCGGTCTGCGCGAGCGCAGAACCGCTGGCGACCATCAGCGAGGTACCCGCAGCGGTGGTGCCGGTCGACACCTTCGCCACGAGCTTGCGGCATGCGCCAACCACGGCGCGGCTCATTTCCGTGAGCATGATTCACCTTCCTTGATGGTGGTTATTGGCCGGAGAGAAGCCCGGTCAGCGCTGGCCAGACGCTGGCGGGATTGCAGGACGCCGACGACGTAGCCGCCCGCGCCGACGAGTCCGGCGAGGGCGCCGGCCGCCACCAGGTGCCAGTCGTGCAGCAACGGCGTGACCATCGAGCAGGTCTGGATGAACTGCTCCATGTGCCACGCGTTGTCGAATCCGAGCTCCTCCCAACGTTCCATGTCAGGCCCTCCGGATTGCGTCGACGATCATGCGGCCGGCGGTCACGATGACCATGCCGGTGGCGATGAGAACGAAGCCGGCGCCGAAAGCGGCGGCGGCGACGGTCGGATCAAGCTCGGCGGCGGCGGTGCCTGGGGCGTAAATGTCCACCCAGGCACCGCCACTGCTGCACGTGGGCACGGTGCGGCCGAGGTTGACCGTGGTGGTCCCCTCATCCCCTTCCGTGCAGGTGTACGCGAGCATCGCGAATGCGTCGCTGCTCCCGATGATCAGGAGCGCGAGCGCGAGAAATAGGTGCCGGGTGAGGGCGAAGCCGCCCGGCGCGGCATTGCATACCCTTTCGGGTCGTCCGGCTGTCCCGGAGAAGCACACCCCCTGATGCTGAGCGCGCATGGTCAGGCCGCCTTGGCCTGCCGAATGAGCTCGCCGATCTTGAGGCGGAATTCACTGCGGCCGTACTTGCCGGCAGTGATCGATTCCCAGCCAAGATGATACTCGCCGGGCTGGTAGGGCTGCTGCCCTTCCTCCAGCAGGACGGAATCCTGCACCGGCGTGAACTGCTGGGGGTGGCAGACCAACACAAGCTGCTCGTGCAGGGGCTTGCCGGATTCACGGCCCATCAGCTTGGTGGGACGGGTGACGACTTGAGGGATTCTCACAAAGAAGGACATGGGTAGTGCGCTCCCGGATAAAGCGACCGGAGGTGGATAAGCGCACCGCCGCCCGGCCTGCGGACGATGCGATCCACTGCGTAGATGGCTCGGTAGAACTCACCCGTGGCAGTGGCGAAGAAGCCCCCGGTGCAGCGCCGCAGGCGCTCGCCGGGTTGCGTAACCAATCGGATCCAGCTGGGCAGCAGGACGTGCGCGCGTTCCTCGCGGCTGCACTCGTCCAACCCTCCTGCCCCGTGCATCCGGAAGTGCGCGGGGTAGGTGTGCTGCAGGCTGCCGAGCTTGCTGCGCAGCTTGGTGGCGTACTTGCAGATGTACCGGACGCCACAGCGGGCGGCCTTGATGTTGGTGGAGCCGTGCGTCCACCAGCCCTGACGGTCCGGCTTCGGCAGGCGCTCACCCCACGGCATCCAGATGATCACGTGGTAGTGCAGCGCGCCGCGCTGTTGCAGCTCGCCGACCCAGACGAAGCGGTACCGGATGCCCCGGCGCTTCAAGTGCTGGCGCACGCGCTTGTGGAACTCGGTGATATCGCGGGGGCTGGCCACGCCGATATCCGCATAGGTGAGCGTGACCATCACCGGATACCAGCGGTAGCCGCCGCGATGAATCTCGGCCTCGTGCAGGCACGCCGCTGCGTTGACGGCGGTGCGGAGCCGGCCGAGCCGGGCGGCATCGGTGTCCACGGGCTCAATCGCCGCGATCTGCGCTGGTCCCATCATGCCGGGGACCCCTCTGAGGACTGTATGGGCGTACAGTCGCGTGTCACTTGTTTATATATAGACAAGCCCAAGGGCGCGCGCTTCGCGCGCGCCGCTCCGGTCGACCCGGGCGCGGCGCTGGAACGCGCTTCACGGACGAGCTTCGTCCAGCATGACCCGCACCGGTCCGCAGCACGCCGTGCGGCCTCGACCGCGCAGTAATGCGCAAGGCGGTACGTCTGCACGATGGCGACGTGATGCGGCGCGTCCTGCAACCTCTCAAGCGTCACCATGTAGAAGCCATCACGCTCTGGCTCGACGCGGTAGACCGCTCGGGTGCGGCGGCACTCGGGGCACCGGGCCTTCGCGGTCCAGTCGCTCACTTCTACGTCGCGGAGTCGGCGGCGGCGGTAGTGGACGGCGACGTGGGTCATGCCTGGCGCTCCGGGAGCATCTGCGCGTAGGCCTGCGCCGTCTCTGCGTGATCGGCAGCGACCGCTCGGCAGTGGCGCTCCCACTCGATCTGCGAGCAGCGACCGGGCGCGCCGTTGTGCGCTTCTTCCAGCCAGAATTCCGCCGCTTCCGCCTCTGCACGGATCAGCTCGCGCACGATCTCGGCTTGCGTCGGATTCAACCCGTGGTTGTATACCCCACCGCTCGGCGTATGCTGTTGCATGGTGCCCCCGTTAACAGTGATGAACGGTTTACGCGTTCACGCCTGTGAACGCAAGGGGCGAACGCGTACGCGAGGCTAACTACATGACCGGTAACGAATTATTGGAACGCGCGATAGAGCGCTACGGCGTCGCGGGAACAGGCCGTGCGCTCGGTGTCGACAAGGTGTCCGTCCACTACTGGGCTCGCGGCCGAACGGTGATACCGCCTCTGGCGGTCCTGCGTCTGGCGGAGCTACTCGGCGAGCCCGAACCGAACCACTACGAGGTTATGGCGGCCGCGACTAAGCAGTCAGCACTGAAGGAGTGGGCGCGAAAAAAAGCCGCCGGGGGGGCGACTTTGGGCGTGGTGCTGGCGGTCGGCATGTGCGCGGCGCTCGTGTCGCCCAGCGTGCACGCAAGCATAGCCGACGCGGCCGGACATAACCAACAGCACTATCTATTATGCGCAATTATGGCATGGCGATCCGGGAATCGTGGCGGTGCCGCGCGGCGCTACATGGTTTCCGTGGGCTTGTCCGAGGTCATCAGCCCCGCCAGCGCCGCTTCGAAGTGGCGCTGGGCATCGGCGGACTCGCGCGAGAACTGGACACCCACGCCCTGGCGCCTGCGTCCTTGTGCGCCCTTCGGGTTGATCCACATGACCTTGCCGCTGATCGAGAAGCGCTGCTGTTCGTAGGTCAGCAGCAGCAGAACCTCGTCGCCGAGCTCGAACTCGGTCGTGGTCGGCACGAACAGACCGCCGTTGCGCACGAACGGCATGTAGGCGCCGTGGAGCGCTTCTCTGTCCGGAAGGTTGAGCGTGAGGAGGCCTGGCTGGGACGGCGGGTTCTCACCTTGCTTCATGCTGGTTCGGTCTCCGGGGGCCGGTGGTCGTTCGCTGGCGCGGTTGCAGCGTGCGCCACGAAATGAGGAGCGATTCAAGTGCCAGCTGCGGCGGTGTGTAGGCACGCAGCGCCGTGCGCGCGTTGAGTGTCAGACGATAGCGCTCCACGGCCTGGTGTGCCGACTCCGTGGTCGCGACCGTCTCGAGCGACTGGCGCCACTCCCGTGCCGCCAGCCAGTCGAGGAAGCGGACGGCTTCGTCGCGCCCGCTGCCCAGCGACTTGGCGCAATCAGAGATCTG
This sequence comes from Algiphilus sp., assembly GCF_023145115.1. Lineage (NCBI taxonomy): Bacteria > Pseudomonadati > Pseudomonadota > Gammaproteobacteria > Nevskiales > Algiphilaceae > Algiphilus > Algiphilus sp. The sequence continues at coordinate 48,052 of NZ_JAGLEJ010000031.1, read as the reverse complement.
CGCGGCGCTCTTGAGCACCGAATCGAGCGCGTCGGTGTACTGCTTGTGCAGCGTGGCGATATCCTCCGCCGCTACTGCGTGCATGGGTTGCACCGGATGCGCGGCGATCCGTGCATCGATGTCGGACAGCCCCTGAGCCTCAAGCCAGGCGCGCGACTGGCTCTCGTCCGGTGCCGGCAGCGCCAGGTTCTGGGCGCGACTCCGGATGGTGGCGAGCAGCGTGCGCGGCTGCTCGCTGAGCAGCAGGAAGACCGTTCCCGGTCCGGGCTCCTCCAGGCTCTTGAGCATGGCGTTGGCGGCATTGCGGTTGAGCGCCTCGGCCGGATGCAGGCGCGCGACCCGGTAGCCGTCGTAGTGGCGGGACAGCGACAGCGCGGAAAGAGCCTCGCGCACCGCATCGACCCCGATCTCCTGCCCGGCGCCTTCCGGGTTCAGCGCCAGCGCATCGGGATGGTTGCCCGACTGCCACTGCTTGCAGCCGCGGCATGTGCCGCACGGGCGCTCGTCGGCTCTCTGCGCCATGCACAGCAGATGTGCCGTGACGACGTCGGCGAAATGCGCCAGCCCGGTTCCGGACGGTGCCGACAGCAGCAGCGTCTGCGGCAATCGACCGGCCGCCTCGCGCGTGCGCAGATCGTCGTAGGCCCGGCGATGCCAGGGTAACGGCTCGGTGGGGCGGACGGGTGCGTCGTCGGTCATGGCGTCAGATGATCGCCGAGGACGCGTTCGATGCGCGCGCTGACCTGCTCCGGCGGCGCCGCAGCGTCGACGACCGCATAGCGCCCGGGCTCGGCGCGGGCTCGCGCGAGGTAGCCCTGGCGCACGCGCTCCGCGAAGGCCGGTGCCTCGCGTTCGAAGCGGTCGGGCGCGCCGCGTTCGGCCGCCCTCGCCCGGCCCTCTGCCGGATCGATATCCAGCAGGATGACCAGATCCGGGCGCAGCGATCCGCAGACCCAGGACTCGAGCGCCGCGATCCGGGTTGGATCGACGCCGCGTCCGGCGCCCTGGTAGGCAAAACTGGCATCCACGAAGCGGTCGCAGACAACATCATGGCCGGCGGCCAGTGCCGGCGCGATGACCGCATCGATGTGCAGGCTGCGTGCCGCGAACACCAGCAGCGTTTCCGCGGTGGGCGTGATGCTGCCGTCAGGGCTGTCGAGCAGGAGCGCTCGTATGCGCTCGGCGGTCTCGGTGCCGCCGGGCTCGCGGGTGGTCACGACCTCCCGTCCACTCGCGGCGAGCCATTCCCTGATGCAGGCCAGCTGGGTGGACTTGCCCGCCCCCTCCCCGCCTTCGAGGACGACGAATCGACCGCGCATCACGGCAGCCCCCGCTGGAAACGATCGACCGCACGGTTGTGTTCCGCGAGGGTGTCGGAGAACTTGTGGGTGCCGTCGTTGCGCGACACGAAGTAGAGGGCGCTGCCGTCGGCCGGTTGCGCAGCGGCGTGGAGCGACGCGCGCCCGGGCAGACAGATCGGGGTCGGCGGCAGTCCGTGCCGCGTATAGGTGTTGTACGGGGTGTCCGTGGTCAGATCGCGCCGGAGCAGTCGGCCGCTGCGTGCCGGATCGCGGCCATAGAGCACGGTCGGGTCGGTCTGCAGGCGCATGCCCCGTTCCAGGCGCCGCGTGAAGACGCCGGCCACGCGTCCCCGCTCCTCGGGGGCGCCGGTCTCCTTCTCGACGATGGAGGCCATGATCAGCAGCTCGTAGGGGTCGGCCAGGGGCAGCTCGTCGCGACGGGCCGCCCATGCTTCCTCCAGCGCACCCCGCATGGCGGTGTGCGCGCGCTTGAGCAGCTCGACATCGCTCGTGCCGCGCGGGAAATGATAGGTCTCGGGCAGCAGCCAGCCTTCCGGGCTGCCGGCATCGATGTCCAGCACCTCGGCGATGCGCGCCATGGCCGCGGCGTCGTCCTGCGGCAGACTCTGGGCGACGGCCTCGTGTCCCCGAATCGCGGCAAGCGCGTCGCGCAGGCGCCAGCCCTCGATGAGGGTGAGCGCGTATTCGATGACATCCCCCGAGATGAGCAGGTCGAGCAACGCTCGCGGGGACAGCGGTTCGCGGATGCGGTATTCCCCGGCCTTCATGGTCCGGCTCTCGGGCAGCATCCGCCCGTAGGCGCGCAGATAGAGCGCGTCACGCGGGTGCGAGAGCCAGCCGTCGCGCTCGAGCTGGGCGACCAGCGCGTGCCAGCCCGTGCCCGGTGCGAGCATCAGCACGGTGGGCGTCGTCGGGGGTTCCAGCGGGCTCCGGACCGCCCGAAGTGCATCCCATGCAACCGCCGCCACCATCACTGCGCCGAGAATCAGGCCGGCCATCAGCGCCCGCATGCGTGCTCTCCTAGGGGTAAGGGATGGCCCAGAGCGGCCTGCAGACAGTGTGCCATCGCGTGGTCCGGATGTCGGCGGTCATCGACGCTGTCGACCGGCCAGATCCCGATCACGCTGTTGGTCACGATGATCTCGCGGGCGGAGACGAGGTCGGCCGCCGAACAGGCGCGTTCGATGGTCGCGATGCCGCGCTCGGCCGCCACCGCGAGCACGCGTTCGCGCATGACGCCGCGTACGCCGCAATCGACGATCGTCGGTGTGTAGAGTGCCGAGCCGTCGCTCCAGAAGAGGTTGCTGCGGGTGCCGCACACGATGTTACCGCGCAGGTCGCGGCACAGGCCCTCGACCGCACCGGCGTGATCCGCGAGCTCGCGCGCGGCGAGCACCTGATCGAGTCTGTTGCAGTGCTTGATCCCCGCGGTGGCGGGTTGTGCGCCGAGGCGGAACGACAGGGTCGCGACCGCGATGCCGTCGCGCCAGTGGGCGGCGGGATAGGTCGGCAGCGCGTAGGCATAGACCGCGATCAATGGTCGTGCCCCGCTCGCGGGCGCATACCCCCGCCCCGCCCCGCCGCGCCATACGCACAGCTTGATGACGGCTTCGTCCGGCAGGGGCGTGTCGTCGAGCGCGTCCGACAGCATCGCCGCCGACACATCGATGCCGATCGCGTCGGCATCGGCGGCCAATCGGGCGAGCTGTTGCGCGAGCAGCGAGATCGCGCCCGAGGTTCGCGGCATGGTCCGGAACACGCCGTCACCGTAATGGGTCGCGCGCAGCTCGTTGGGGAGCGTCGTCACGGCACGGCCCTCGATCCAGCATCCGATGAGACTCATGGATCGAGCACGGCGATCAGTCCGCGTGCCTTGGCCTCGGTTTCCGCCAACTCGGCGTCGGGGTCGGAATCGGCGACGATGCCGGCACCGGCGCGGAAGGCGATGTCGCGCCCGTGCACGGCGAGCGTGCGGATGAGGATGTTGCTGTCCATGCTGCCGTTGCGCGAGACATAGCCGAGGCTGCCGGTGTAGCTCCCCCGCCCCACGCCCTCCAGCTCGGCGATGATCTCCATGACGCGCACCTTCGGACAGCCGGTGATGGTGCCGCCGGGAAAGCTGGCGCGCAGCACGTCGGAGGGCGTGGTCCCGGCGCGCAGGCGCCCGCGGATGTTCGAGACCAGGTGGTGCACGCTGGCGTAGTGTTCCAGGGCGAGCATTTCATCGACCGCGACCGTTCCCGGCTCGCAGATGCGTCCGAGATCGTTGCGCTCCAGATCGATGAGCATGACGTGCTCGGCGCGCTCCTTGAGATTGCTGCTGAGCTCGGCGCACATCGCGGCATCCTCGTCCGCACTCGCGCCCCGTCTGCGCGTGCCGGCGATGGGGCGCGTCTCGACAATGCCATCGTGCATGCACACGAGTCGTTCGGGCGATGCGCTCACCAGACTGCGCTCGCCATGATGCAGCACGGCCGAGAACGGTGCGGTGTTGCGAAGATGCATGGCGGCGTGCAGCGCCGCGGGTGTCGCGGTATCGCGCAATGTGGCCTGCCAGCCGCGCGACAGGTTGACCTGGAACGCATCGCCGGCATGCAGATAGTCGAGCACCGCACGCACGCCGTCACGATATCGCGCCGCCGGGTCGGCGCGGCAGGCGCTCAGGCCACCGTCGAACGGCAGAACGGGATCGTGCGCCCGTGCGGCCTCGCGTGTCAGCGCGGCACACGACGCCTCGTCGCCGGAAACGCACCAAGCGCGCTGATCGGCGTTGTCGACGATGATCGCGCTGTCGACGGCCCACACCACGATATCGGGCAGCGCCGAGATCGGGGCCGGCATGCGGAGACTCGGCTCGAAACAGGCGGCGGTCTCGTAACCGATGTGGAACACGTAGCCGCCCACGAACGGCAGTGCCGAGCCGTCACCCGAACCGGCGGCGGCATCCATTTCCGCCAGCAGCCCGGCCGCATCCGGATCGGAGGCACTGCACTGCCCGACCAGTCGGGGTTCGGCGAACAGGATGTCGTAGCGCCCGGTGCGACGCGACCGCGCGCCGCTGCGCAACAGGCAGAAGAACCGTGCCGGATCGGCCGCATGCAGCGCCAGCAGATCGGGTGGCGCGGCGAGCTCGCGGATCGCAGCGCCGGTGGACGCGGCCGGGCGGGCCGCGGAGGGCTCAGGCAAAGTGCTTGAAGAGGAGCGTTGCGTTGGTGCCACCGAAGCCGAAGGAGTTGGACAGCGCATAGTCGACCTGCTGCTCGCGAGCGGTCCCCGGCACGTAGTCCAGATCGCAGCCCTCGCCGGGCTCGTGCAGGTTGATCGTCGGCGGCAGAACGCCATCGCGCAGGGCGAGCGCCGTGAATATGGCCTCGATCCCGCCCGCGGCACCCAGCAGGTGCCCGGTCATCGACTTCGTGGAACTGATCGCCACCTTGTCCGCATGGTGTCCCAGTGCACCCCGGATGGCAGCGGTCTCGGCGACGTCGCCGGCCTGCGTGGATGTCCCGTGGGCATTGATGTAACCCACCTCGGTGGCGTCCACGCCGGCATCGGCGAGCGCGTTCTTCATGGCGCGGCAGGCCCCCTCGCCGCTCTCCGATGGCGCCGTGATGTGATAGGCATCGGACGACATGCCGAAGCCCGTCAGCTCGGCGTAGATGGTGGCACCGCGTGCCTGGGCGGACTCCAGGGTTTCCAGCACGACGACTCCGGCACCGTCACCGAGCACGAAGCCATCGCGGTCCTTGTCCCAGGGACGCGACGCTTCGGTGGGGGCGTCGTTGCGCGTGGAGAGCGCCCGGGCCTGACAGAACCCCGCCAGCCCCGCTGGGCTCGACCCGCACTCGGCGCCACCGGCGATGAAGATGTCGGCATCGCCGTACTGCAGCATGCGCATGCCGATGCCGATGGCATGCGCGCCGGTCGTGCACGCGGAAACCGCGGCCAGACTCGGCCCCGTGATGCCCATCTCTATCGAGATGTGCCCGGACACCATGTTGATGATGCTGCTGGGTACGAAGAAGGGCGACATGCGGCGCGGGCCCTTCTCCCGCAGCACCGCACATTCCTTCTCGATGGTGCCGATCCCCCCGATTCCGGAGCCCACGCAGATCCCGATGCGCTCGCGATTGGCATCGCTGATCTCGAGACCGCTGTCCGCAACGGCCTGCTTGGCGGCCGCCACCCCGTAGTGGATGAACGGATCGGTCTTGCGCAGCTCCTTGGACGACATCCAGTCCTCGGCGACGAAGTCGTCCGAGACCAGTCCCGCGAACTGCGTCGTGTAGGCCGAGACGTCGAACTTGTCTACCGGGCGGATACCGCTCCTGCCGGCGCGGATGGCTTCCCACGCCAGGGGCACGGAGCTTCCGACCGGTGACACGATGCCGAGTCCGGTAACGACGACACGGGGCTTGGACATGGTAGTTCCTGCGGGGGGAAGGCCTGCCGCCGGGCGGCGGCTCAGGACGCCTGGTTGGCGTTGCTCTTGATGTAGTTGATGACGTCCTGGAAGGTCACGATCTTCTCGGCTTCCTCGTCCGGAATATCGATCTCGAATTCCTCCTCCAGCGCCATGACGAGCTCGACGGTGTCAAGGGAGTCCGCGCCCAGGTCCTCGACGAAGGAAGCCTCCGGGGTGATCTGCTCCTCGCTGACGGAAAGCTGTTCAGCGATGATCTTCTTGACCTTGTCTTCCAGGTTGCTCATGAGCCACTCCTAAGTGTTGATAGATGCGGTATGCGGTGCAGTACGCCGCCTACCGCGTGCCCCCGCTGGGGCCGCCATGCTACCGGCGAACCGGCGGCAATTGTAGAAGATTGCTGTAAAGGGCATCCACCTCGCCGTGCGTGCGGCGCGGTGGCCTCACGCCATGTGCATGCCGCCGTTCACGTGCAGCGTTTCGCCGTTGACATAGGCGGCATCCGGACCGGCGAGAAATGCCACCGCACCGGCGATGTCCTCGACCGCGCCGAGCCGGCCCGACGGGATCTGCTCGAGCAGGGCGTCGCGCTGCGACTGCTCGAGCGCCTGCGTCATGTCGGTCTCGATGAACCCGGGCGCGACCACGTTCACGGTGATGCCGCGACTGCCCACTTCGCGCGCGAGCGACTTGCTCATGCCGACCAGCCCGGCCTTCGACGCGCAGTAGTTGGCCTGACCGGGATTGCCGGCAGCACCGACCACCGAGCCGATCGAGATGATGCGCCCGAAGTGCGCCTTCATCATGCCGCGCAGCACGGTCCGCGCGCACACGAAGGCGGCACTCAGGTTGGTCGCCAGCACGGCCTCCCAGTCCTCGTCCTTCATGCGCATCGCGAGCCCGTCGCGGGTGATCCCGGCGTTGTTGACGAGGATATCGACCCGCGAGAGCTCGCCCACCAGCTTGCGGACGGCGTCGCTGTCGCGCACGTCGAGGACGCGTCCCTCGCCGCTGCCGCCGAGCGCCTCCCCTATCGCCTGCGCACCGCTCTCCGAAGTCGCCGTACCCACCACATGGGCGCCTTCGGCTGCCAGTCGTGCACAGATCGCGGCGCCGATGCCGCGGCTGCCGCCGGTGACCAGGGCCGTCCTGCCTTCCAGTTTCGCGCTCATCGTTCTTCCGTCAGCTCGTGCTGCTCGTCTGGGCGAGCAGGTTGTCCATTCCGGCGGCACTGCCCAGCGACAGCGCCGGCACGCCGGGCATGCCCCGCTTGGCGAGCCCCGTCAGTACCTTGCCGGGACCGCATTCGATCACTGCCGACACGCCGCGGTCGAGCATCGCACCCTGCGTCTGTGTCCAGCGGACGGCTTCGCAGAGTTGCCGGCGCAGTGCATTCCGCACCGCATCGGCGTCGTCGCGCGGCTGCGCGTCGACGTTGTGCAGCACCGGGATGGTCGGCGCCGCGATCGCAATCGCGTCGAGCAAGGGCGCGAGCGCGTCCGCGGCACCGGACAGCAGCGGACAGTGCGACGGCACCGACATCGCCAGTCGCTGCAGCTTGCGCGCACCGGCATCCTTGCCGTTGGTCTCCAGCCAGTCCAGCGCCTCCGAGCGTCCGGCGACGACGACCTGCCCGGGGGCATTGAAGTTCACTGGATAGAGGCCGCCTTCGGGACGCTGGTCACAGAGCGTGCGCACGGCGTCGTCGTCGAGGCCGAGCACCGCCACCATGCCGGCCCCTTCCGGGGCATGTTCCTGCATGGCGCGACCGCGCGCTTCCACCAGGCGGGCAGCATCGCCCAGCGTCAGGCTGCCGGCGGCCACGAGGGCGCTGTACTCGCCCAGTGAATGTCCCGCCATGACGGTCGGTTCGAGCTGACCGCCGTCGCGTGCCAGACGCCACAACGCAACCGACGCGGCGAGGATCGCCGGCTGTGTGTAGCGCGTGCTGTCGAGCTGCTCGGCCGGTCCGCCATGGATGAGCGCCGCAACGTCCCAGCCGAGGGCATCCGACGCCTCATCCAGCGTCGCGCGGACGATCGCCTGCGGGAAATCGTCCAGCATGCCGACGCTCTGCGACCCCTGTCCGGGGAAAACCACTGCCTGTGTCACGCGCGCTCAGTCTCCTCTGCTTCGTCGGGATACCCTGGGAGCGACGGCACGCCAGCCCCGTGGCGCCAGCAGCAGCGCCAGTCCTCCAAGCAATCCCGCCAAGTGTGATTCGGTGGCGATGGCCGCGCCGATGTGTTCGGCATCCGACATCACCGGCCCGACGATCTGTTCCAAGCCTACCTTACCCACAAGATACAGCAGACACGCACCGGCGATGCGATCGCCAGCAAAGGCCTGCGGTACCAGGGCGACCAGAAACAGCCCGTGGAGAATGCCGGAGAATCCGGCGTAGCGCATCACGTCCGGCGACATCCAGAGAACACCGCCGCTGACCGCGAGCGCCTCGACGACGAGCACGCCGCCCCAGCGCGGCAGCGACCATCGCACCGGGCACAACAGCAGCCATATCGCGAGGCCGCCGGCATTGACCGCGACGTGCCACGCGCTCCAGTGCACGAAATGACCGGTCACCAGGCGCCACCACTGCCCGGACGCCACCGCGTCCGCACGCAGAACGAGCGCATCGAAGACGTGCGCGCCCCCCCCCCACAGGGCCACCATGATCGCGCAGAGCGCCGCCGGAACCGACCAGATTCCGGCGGTGGAACGGGCACCTTCTGCTATTCTCCCGGTCCAATGCATCGCATTTCATCCGGAGTTCCCAAGGTGCGCAGCCCCGAACAATCGCCGCGTGCAATGAAGCGCGCGAGCGGCTTCACGCTCATCGAGATCATGGTGGTGGTAGTCATCCTCGGCATTCTCGCCGCGGTCGTCGTGCCCCGCATCATGGACCGGCCCGATGATGCGCGCATCGCCAAGACCAAGCAGGACATCCGCGCCCTGCAGAGCGCGCTCGAACTCTACCGGCTGGACAACTACCAGTACCCCAGCACGCAGCAGGGGCTCGAGGCGCTGGTGCGCGAGCCCAGCGGCGATCCGCCGGCACGCAACTGGAAGCCCGGCGGCTACATCAATTCGCTGCCCACCGATCCCTGGGGCAACGAGTACCAGTACGTGCAGCCCGGGCAGTACGGCGACTACGACGTCTTCAGCTTCGGTGCCGACGGCCGCGAGGGCGGCGAGAACGTGAACGCCGACATCGGCAACTGGACCATCGAGTAGGACGTGTCCCCGCGCCTGCGCGCGAGCGGCTTCACCCTCCTCGAGCTGATGGTCGTCCTGCTGATCATCGGCGTCATGACCAGCTTCGCGGTGCTGTCCATCGGCAACCGCACCCTGTCCGACCGGCAGGACAACGAAGCGGCGCGCCTCCAGGAACTGTTCCGGCTGGCGCAGGACGAGGCGCTGTTCAAGCGCGTCGAGATCGGCTTCTTCACCGACGAGCAGCGCTACGGCTTTCTGACCCCGGACGGTGAAGGCGGCTGGCAGCCCTACACCAAGAGCGGGCCGCTGCGGGTGCGCCCCTTCAGCGAACCGTTCCGCGGCGTGCTCTTCGTGGAGGGCCAGGCGGTGGCGCCGCCCGATCCGGAGGAGCCGGAGCCCGCAGTGCTCATCCTGTCGAGCGGCGAGGTCACGCCGTTCCGCCTGGAGATCCGGGCTCCGGAGGGCCTCGAACCCGCGATCATCCGCGGCGATGCGCTCGGCCGGCTGGAGCGCGGCGCGGCCGGGGCCGGGTCGTGAGCGTGCCCCGCACTCAGGAGGGCTTCACGCTCATCGAGGTGATGGCGGCCGTCGTGGTCCTCGCGATGGCGCTCGCCGCGATCATCGCCGGCTTCGCGCGCCAGGCCGACCTTTCCTCGGGATTGCGCGACCGCACCCTGGCGATGATGGTGGCGCGCAACCGCATGGCCGAGTTCATGCTGGCGCCCGAGTTCCCGTCCACCGGCGAGAGCGACGGCGAACGCGAGTTCGCGGACCAGTCCTGGGAGTGGTTCGCCGAAGTGCGCGAGACCGAGGACCCCGCCCTGCGCCGGATCGACCTGCGCATCCGGCGCGAGGACGAGGAGCGCGACCTCGCCGACCTCACCGGTTTCGTCGCCGAGACCGGGCGCCAGCGATGAGCCCCTCGCACGCTCCCGCCGCCCGTGGCTTCACGCTGCTCGAGCTGGTGGTGGTGCTGGCCGTGTTCGGCCTGGTGGCGGTCATGGCCTATGGCGGACTCAACAATGTCCTGCGCGCGCGCGTGGCCATCGAGGACAACCTCGAACGCGTGACCGCGCTGCAGCGGGCCTATCTGCGCCTGCGCGAGGATTTCCAGCAGGTGCAGCCGCGGACCATCCGCGACGAGTTCGGTGAACCGCTTTCGGCCCTGCTCGGCATGCGCGACGAGGGCGTGAGCCTGGTCAGCGGCGGCTGGCGCAACCCTGCGGGTCACCCGCGCAGCACGATGCAGCGCATCCGCTGGAACGTCGAGGACGACAGCCTGGTCCGCAGCCATTTCCGCTTCCTCGATCGCGCGCAGGACGCACAGGCGCAGAAGCTGGTCGTGCTGGATGGCGTGGACCGGATGCAGTTGCGTTATCTCGGCGGCGATCGCGAGTGGTATGCCGAGTGGCCGCCCGACATCACCCGCAACCCGGATCTGCGCGCCGACGCCACGCCGCCGCTGGCGGTGGAGATGACCCTGGAGACCGACGACTGGGGGGAACTCGTGCTGCTGTTTCCGACCGGCTCGCAGCTCGCCGATCAAGGCAATGGGACCGGCGGAACTGGAGGCGGCGCCGGAAATGGCGGCGGTAGCGGGCCCGCCATCGGACCGACAAATGGTCCGGTCGTGGGGCCGAGATGATGACACTGTCGAAGCATCGACAGCGCGGCGTTGCGCTGATCACCGCTCTGCTGGTGGTCTCCCTCGCGACCATCGCCGCCGCGGCGGTGGCGAGCGCCGGTTTCCAGGCGCTCTCGCGGACTCAGCTGCTGCTCGACAGCGAACGCGCCTGGTGGTACGCCCAGGGCATGGAATCGTGGGCGGTCAGCATTCTCGCGCGCGAGGGCGCCGAGACCGAGATCGATCACCTCGGCGAGGTCTGGGCGCGACAGGTCCCTCCCCTGCCGGTCGAGGGCGGCGCGCTGCAGGGTGCGATCGAGGATGCGCAGGGGCGCTTCAACCTGAACAACTTCGCGACCACGGAGGAGGCGCGACTGACCCGTGTGACCGGTCAGTTCCTGCGTCTCCTGGAGTGTGCCGATGCCGGCGACAGCTTCCGGGCGCGCGAGCTCATCAACGCCATCGTCGACTGGATCGACGCCGATGACCAGCAGCTCTTCCCGGGCGGCGGCGAGGACCTGCTCTACCTCGGCAAGGTACCGCCCTACCGGACCGGACAGCAGCTGTTCGCCGGCGCCAGCGAGCTGGCGGCAGTGGAAGGTGTCAGCGAGGAGATGATGCGCGCGCTTCGACCGCACGTGGTTGCGCTGCCGGAAGTCACCCCGATCAACATCAACACGGCGACGCCGACCGTGCTGTGCGCGCTGTCCGAGAATCCGGACTACCGCTCCCGCATCGAGGGTTTCGTCGAGCGCCGCGCGGCCGAGCCCATGGAAAACGTCCAGGCGGCCTTCAGCGAGACCGGGCTGATCCCCGCCGGCGTCGAGGAGATCGAAACGGCCGATCTGACCGTGAAGAGCGGCTACTTCCTCACCGAGGCGGAAGCCTTCATTGGCAATGGCAGCGCGGTTCTTTATAGTCTCGTCTCGCGTCCGAACCAGGGCGTACCCATCGTGCTTCGCCGAAGCACGGCAAGACCCTGAGGGAAGCGCTGATCGATGTCGCAGCCGCACGCTGCCCGACCGCTGTTCGGGTGCGTCTCGGACGGCCGACCGGGCCGGTCCCGGTCGCCGGAACAGCGGAGGCCCCGCACAAGCGGCACCACGCGAACCTTTGCAGCACCGCCCGCGGCAATGATTCCGAGCGCAGCCGACAAGTCAGTGTTCTCCCGATTCCACTAGTGCGCCAGACCGTCTACATCCATCTCCGCGACATTGCCGCGGACGCCCCGCTCGCCTATCGGGTGGACGGCGCTGCCACCGGAGCCACGTCGCATGCGCCGCTCGCGGAGATCGCCGCCGAGGCAGCCGGCGCGCGCGTCGTGGTGCTGGTGCCCTGCGCGCCGATCCGCTTCCTCGATGTCGAGCTTCCGGTGCGCAGCCGCAGTCGTGCGCTCGTGGCGGCACCGTACGCCTGCGAGGACCGGCTGGCCGAGGATGTCGACAAGCTGCATTTCGCCCACCTCGCGCGCAGCGATGAGCACCATCACGCCTTCGCGGTGATCGCCCACGGCCGCATGGAGGCCTGGTTCGCGCGCTTCGCGGAGGTCGGCCTCCGGCCCGATGCAATGATCCCGGAAGTGCTCTGCCTGCCGGAGCCGGCCGATGGCGAATGGGTGGTGCACCGCGACGATGATGACGGGCGACTGCTCGTCCGGCAGTCGCGCAACGCCGGTGTCGTCACCCAGGTGGGCAATCTGCCCACGCTGCTCGCGCTAGCCGGCGAGCAGGCACCGCAGCAGGTGCGGCTGATCCAGCGCGGTGATCATGCCGATCTCGAGGTGCCCGATGGCGTCTCGGTCAGCCGACAGCCCGAATTCGGGGAGCTGCTGGACGTGCTGGTGCGCTATCTCCCCGACGGCGAGCACGCCGATCTCCTGCAGGGCGTCTACGCACCGCAGAGCAACGCCAGTCGCCATCTGCGCCCCTGGCGGACCGCCGCGATTCTCGCGACCACGGCGCTGCTGCTGTCGCTGGCCTACCAGGTGACCGAGACGCTGCGCCTGCAGGGACAGGCCGACGCCCAGCAGGCGGCGAACGTGGAACGCTTCAAGCGCGCCTTCCCGGGTTACAACGACGTGCGGCACCAGCAGCTCACCAGTTTCCTGGGCGCCGAAATGCGGTCCGCGGAAGGCGGCGACGATGCGGCCAGCCTGCTGCCGCTGCTCGATTCCTATGTACAGGCGGCCCAGACTGCCAAGGGCCTCAGCCTGCGCGGCATGCAGTGGCGGGACAACGCGCTGCTGCTCAGCCTGCGCGGCGAGTCCCTGTCCGACCTGGAAGCCCTGCGCACGTGGTATCAACAGCAGCAGGGGGTGAGCTTCGAAGTCCAGAACGCGGATGCCGGCAGCGACGGCGTCCAGATCCGCGTGCGGCTGCGCAGGAGCTGACCGACGATGGCCGCGACATCTCCGACGGAACTGCTCGGCGAGCGCTGGAACGCGCTGCGCCAGGCCTGGGATCAGCGCGCGCCGCGCGAGCAGCGCCTGCTTGCCGCGGGTGGTGCTGCCGTCATCATCACGCTGTTCTATCTACTGGTGTGGGAACCGATCGGCAACGCCCATCTCGAGGCGCGGCGCGCGCTGGAGGATGCGCGCGCCACCGCCCAGCGGATCGAGACCGTGGCAGCCATGCGCCCGTCCGGCAGCCGCCGCGTGCCCACCGGCACCGGCGGCTCGCGTTCGCTGCTGTCGGAGGTCGATCGCGCCGCACGCAGCAGCACGCTGGGCAAGGCACCCGAGCGCCTCACGCCGGAAGGCGATGACGCCGTCCGCGTCTGGCTGGACAAGGTGCAGTTCGCCAATCTGCTCCGATGGCTCGCGGAGATCGAACGGGGCGGCAGCCTGCGCCTGGAGAGTGCCGATATCGAACGCGATGGCGCCGGTCAGGCGAGTGCGCGCATGCAGATCGAGCGCGCATCATGAAGAAGCGGTGGCTGATACTCGCCTTCGTGCTGAGCGCGCTCGGCACGGGACTGTTCTCGGCCCCCGCTGCGTATCTGTACGCCTGGCTGGCACCCGTCGGCCTGCCGGTGGTGCCTGCCGGTATCGATGGAACCGTCAGCAACGGCACCGTGCGCGCGCTCGCCTGGCAGGGTCGCACCGTGGTGCGCGACGTCGCATGGGACTGGCGACCCACCGATCTGTTCACGCTGTCCGCCGGCTGGGACCTGCGCTTCGCCGGCACCGCGACCGGCAAGAGCGCGGTGCGGGTCTCGCTGGGCGGTACGCCGGATGTCTCCGATCTGCGCGCGGTTGCCGATGTCGCAGCCATTCTGGAAGCGGCCGGCTACAGCGGGCTGCCTCTGCGGGGTCGGGTCGTGGCCGAGGTCGAGCGCCTGCGCGTCTCGCCCGCCGGCCTGCCCGAATCGGTCACCGGAAACGTCCAGCTGCTCCAGCTGGCCTGGTCGGTGGGCAGCAACCCGCTCGTGATGGGCGATTTCCGCGCGGATGTCAGCACTGATGTAGAGGGCCGGCTGGTCGCGGATATCACGTCCGCCGATGACAGCCCGGTCGAAGCCACCGGCGAGGCCAGCCTGGGTCCGGACGGCAGCTACGAGGCCCACGTCCGGGTACGGGCCCGCCCCGATGCACCCGAGCAGATCCGGAACCTGATCGGCCTGATCGGCCGGCCGGACAACGATGGTTTCTATCACCTTCGGCAGCGGGGACGACTGTGAGCGACAGCGCGCCGCATGTCACCGTCGCCACGCTGGTCGAGCGTGACGGGCGCTGGCTCTTCGTTGAGGAAACCGTAGCGGGTGCGACCGTCATCAATCAGCCGGCCGGACACTGGGAGTCGGACGAGACCCTGATCGAGGCAGCCGTGCGCGAGACCCAGGAGGAGACCGCCTGGACCGTCGAGCCGACGCACCTGGTCGGAATCTACAGCTACCGGCCGCCCGAGCTCGCCTACACCTTCCTGCGCATCGCCTTCATGGCGCGGCCGATCGAGCATGCGCCGGAACAGCCTCTCGATACCGGCATCGCGCGTGCGCTCTGGCTCGACCCGGCCGAATGCGCGGCACAGGCCGCGCGTCATCGCAGCCCCATGGTCCAGCGTTGCCTGGATGATGCGTTGGCAGGTCATCGCCAGCCGCTGGACTGGCTCCAGCACCTGCCGACCTGATCGCATGCACATCGTGGTGGGTCTGTCCGGCGGGGTCGATTCGGCGGTCAGTGCCTGGTTGCTGCGCGAGGCCGGCCATCGCGTTTCCGCGGTGTTCATGGTCAACTGGACCGCCGACGAGGCCGGCTACTGCAATGCCGCAGAGGACTTCCGTTCGGCGAGCGCGGTGGCGGACGAGCTCGATATTCCGCTCGAGCGCGTGGACTTCTCGGAGCGCTACCACCGCGACGTATTCGCGCATTTCCTGGCCGAGTATGCGCGCGGGCGCACCCCCAACCCCGACATCCTCTGCAATCGCGAGATCAAGTTCGCGCCGTTTCTCGCCCATGCCGAGCGACTCGGTGCCGAAGCAGTGGCGACCGGGCACTACGCCCGCTTGAGGCGCGACACGGACGGCCCCCGCCTGTATCGGGCCGCGGACGACGACAAGGATCAGACCTACTTCCTGGCGGCCGTGGGACGCGATGCCTTCGATGGTGTGCAGTTCCCGCTCGGAGATCTGCCCAAGAAGGAAGTGCGCGCGCTCGCGCGCCGTGCCGGCCTGCCCAATCACCAGCGCAGGGACTCGACCGGCATCTGCTTCATCGGCGAGCGCCACATGCGGGACTTCCTCGCGCAGTATCTGCAGGCCCGGCCGGGCGAGATCGTCGATCTCGATGGTCGCGTCATCGGCCAGCACCCCGGCGTGGCGTACTACACGCCCGGCCAGCGCCGCGGCCTGGCCATCGGCGGCGTCGCCGGCGCGCACGAGGCGCCGTGGTACGTCATCGACCGCGATCTCGCGCGCAACCGGTTGGTTGTCGATCAGGACGCACGCCATCCGCGGCTTATGGCGCACACGCTGACGGTGCGCAGCCCGCACTGGATCCGCGTTCCCAACCCGTCGGAGGAATCGATGGCGTTGCAGGTGCGGATCCGCCACCGTCAGCCGCTGCAGGATGCAGCGCTCGGATATCTTCCCGACGGCCGATGCGAACTGCGCTTCGCCGACCTCCAGCGTGCCGCCGCGCCCGGACAGTTCGCGGTCTTCTATGCGCGCGACGGCGAGTGCCTGGGCTGCGCGGAGATCGATGCCGTTCATCCGGTCGGCTGAGCGCGGCAGGGCCGACTTTGGTCGCAGAGCGGCCGCAGCATTCACGGTCCGGGGCCGGCACGGCGTATAATCGCGCGCTGCGAGCGCCGTGCAGACCGTGTGCGCTTGCCACGACAACATGAACCCAGACAGTTAAGAGGCTCGCGATGACGGATAGCTTCAATGTCCGCGCCACGCTGGACGTCGGCTCGAAGCAGTACCAGTACTACAATCTCCAGGCGCTCGAGGACAAGTTCCGCGTCTCCCGCCTGCCCTACTCGTACAAGGTTCTGCTCGAGAACCTGCTGCGCAACGAGGACGGGGAATCCGTCACCGCCGAGGATATCGAGGCCTTTGCCGCTGCCGATCTGCGCAGCCTCCCGGCGAAGGAGATCGCCTTCACGCCCGCCCGCGTCCTGCTCCAGGACTTCACCGGCGTGCCCTGCGTGGTCGACCTTGCCGCCATGCGCGACGCCATGAAGCAGCTCGGCGGCGACGCCAACAAGATCAACCCGCTGTGTCCGTCGGAGCTGGTGATCGATCACTCCGTCATGGTCGACCACTACGGTTCCAGCGACGCCTTCGATCTCAACGCGAAGCTCGAGTTCAACCGCAACAAGGAGCGCTACGCGTTCCTGCGCTGGGGCCAGAACGCGCTCGACAATTTCAAGGTCGTGCCGCCGGACACCGGCATCGTCCACCAGGTCAACATCGAGTACCTGGCGCGCGTGGTGTTCGACAAGGATGGCGTGCTCTATCCGGACTCCTGCTTCGGTACCGATTCGCACACCACCATGGTCAACGGCCTCGGCGTGCTGGGCTGGGGCGTCGGCGGCATCGAGGCGGAGGCGGCCATGCTGGGCCAGCCGTCCACCATGCTGATGCCGGAAGTGATCGGCGTGCGCCTGACCGGCAAGCTGCCCGAGGGCGCCACCGCCACCGATCTCGTGCTCACCGTGACCGAGATGCTGCGCAAGCGCGGCGTGGTCGAGAAGTTCGTGGAGTTCTTCGGCGACGGCCTCGCCGAGATGACGCTGGCCGACCGCGCCACCATCGCCAACATGGCCCCGGAGTACGGCGCCACCTGCGGCATCTTCCCGGTCGACGACGAGACTCTCAAGTACCTTCGCCTGACCGGCCGCTCGGAGGAGCAGGTCGAGGTCGTCAGGGCCTACGCCAAGGCGCAGGGCATGTGGCGCGAGGACGGTGAGGCCGAGCCCGAGTACAGCGATGTGCTGCATCTCGACCTCGCCAGCATCCAGCCTTCGCTGGCCGGTCCGAAGCGCCCGCAGGACCGTGTGCTGCTGTCCGATGTGCAGGCCAACTTCAAGAAGGCCTTCGAGGCCGATCAGGCCAGCCGCCCCACCAAGGGCCCGGCGAAGACCTCGTACAAGGACGTCGACTTCGAGCTCGACGATGGCGATGTCGTCATCGCCGCCATCACCTCCTGCACCAACACCTCGAACCCGGCCGTGCTGATCGGTGCCGGCCTGCTGGCGCGCAACGCGCTGGCCAAGGGCATCACCGTCAAGCCTTGGGTCAAGACCTCGCTGGCGCCCGGATCGAAGGTCGTCACCGACTATCTCGAGAAGGCCGGCCTGCTCGACGATCTGGAGGCACTGGGCTTCTACGTCGTCGGCTATGGCTGCACCACCTGCATCGGGAACTCCGGCCCGCTGTCGGAGCCGATCTCCGAGGCGATCAACGCCAACAACCTCTCGGTCGCCTCGGTGCTGTCCGGCAACCGCAACTTCGAGGGCCGCGTCCATCAGGACGTGCGCATGAACTATCTCGCCAGCCCGCCGCTGGTGGTGGCCTATGCGCTGGCGGGCAATGTCGACCTCGACATGGCCAAGGACCCGATCGGCGAGAGCGCCGACGGTCAGCCGGTCTACCTCAAGGACATCTGGCCGAGCTCGCACGAGATCCAGAGCCTCATCAACAGCTCGCTCGATGCCGACATGTTCAAGGCCAGCTACGGCACCGTCTTCGACGGTGACGAGCGCTGGCGCACCCTGGACGTGCCGACCGGCGAGCGCTACGAGTGGAGCGCCGACTCCACCTACGTGCAGAACCCGCCCTACTTCGTCGGCATGACGAAGGACGTGCCGGGGCTGCCGGCCATCGAGTCGGCACGCGTGCTGGCCGTGCTGGGCGACTCGGTGACCACCGACCACATCTCCCCCGCCGGCGCCATCAAGAAGGACTCGCCCGCCGGCAAGTACCTCATGGAGCACGGTGTCGAGCCCGCGGACTTCAACAGCTACGGCTCGCGCCGCGGCAATCACGAGGTCATGATGCGCGGCACCTTCGCCAATGTGCGCATCCGCAACAGGATGGTGCCGGGTGTCGAAGGCGGCTACACCAGGCACATCCCGAGTGGCGAACAGCTCGCGATCTACGATGCCGCCATGAAGTACCAGGCCGAGGGCACGCCGCTCGTCGTGATCGCCGGCAAGGAATACGGAACCGGCTCGTCGCGCGACTGGGCGGCCAAGGGCACCAACCTGCTGGGCGTGAAGGCGGTCATTGCCGAATCCTTCGAGCGCATCCACCGTTCCAATCTGGTCGGCATGGGAGTGGTCCCGCTCACCTTCAAGGATGGACAGAACGCCGAGAACCTGGGACTCGACGGTACCGAGCAGATCGATATCGAGGGCCTCGAGCCCGGCGCCAAGGAAGTCACCGTCAAGGCGCACAAGGATGGTGGCGACACGGTGACCTTCACGGCCCGTGTGCGCATCGATACGCCGAAGGAGTGGGACTACAACCGCCACGGCGGCGTGCTCAACTACGTGCTGCGCCAGCTCGCGGCCTGACGGCAGGGGAATCCGGTACGCTCATCCCGGTTCCGGATTCCCTCTCCCATCGCCATGTCCCGGAAAGTCCTCGTAACCGGCGCTTCACGCGGCATCGGGCTGGAGATCGCGACCGTGCTCGCCGGCCAGCGACATCAGCTCGCATTGTCCGCGCGCGGCGACAGCGTGCAGCAGTGCGCCGCCGCCATGAAGGGCACACAGGCTGTCGGTCTGCGTGCCGACCTGGCTCGGCACGAGGACGCGATCGCATTGCCCGAGCGTGCCGCCGAGCAGCTCGGTGGTCTCGATACGCTGGTGCTCAATGCCGGTCTGGTACGGACCAGCAGCCTTGCCGATACCAGCTACGACGACATCGCCGCGCTGTTCGACGTCAATGTCACCGCCACCATGCTGCTCGTGCGGGCGGCACTGCCGTGGCTGCGCAAGGCGGACAACGCGCGCGTGGTGGTGCTGGCGCCGCCGCCCACCAGCAACAAGCGGTGGCTGGGTGCCTTCGCCCCCTACGCGGTGTCCAAGCTGTCCCTGTCGCTGGCCGTGGTCGGGCTGGCCGAGGAGCTCAAGCGTCTGGGCATTGCCGTGAACGGCCTCTGGCCGCACACCCTGATCCTCACCGATGCCATCGTGCACGCGCACAACGTGCAGGCGGAGAACTGCCGCAGGCCGCGCATCGTCGCCGATGCGGTCAGTGCACTGCTCGCGCTGCCCGCGCGCAGCGAGTCGGGGCGCTTCTTCCTGGATGAGGAAATCCTGCGCAGCCGCGGGGTTACCGATTTCAGTCACTACGCGGTGGACCCGGACAAGCCGCTGGCAAGTGATACCTTCATCAGCTGACCGTTGCAGGGAGTTCGCCGCCGATGAAACGCGCGGTATTCAATCAGAAAGGCGGGGTCGGCAAGACCACCATCGTGTGCAACCTCGCGGCCGTGGCCGCGGCGCGCGGCATGCGGACGCTGGTCATCGATCTCGACATGCAGGCCAATGCCACGCGCTACCTGCTCGGTGACGAGCCGCCCGCCACCGGAATCGCCGACTTCTTCGCCGGCACGCTCAACTTCTCGCTGAGCAGCACGCCCTTCGACGCCTACATCACCCCGTCGCCCTTCGAGCGGCTCGACGTGGTGGCGGCGAGCAGCGAGCTGGAGCACCTGCAGAACAAGCTCGAGGCCAAGCAGAAGGTCCAGAAGCTCCGTCAGGCGCTGTCACGCCTGCGCGGCTACGACCAGATATTCATCGACACCCCGCCCGCGCTCAACTTCTACAGCCGGTCCGCGCTGATCGCCGCCGACGAGGTCCTGATCCCGTTCGATTGCGATGATTTCGCGCGCCAGGCCCTCTACGCGCTGCTCGAGAACATCGCCGAACTCCGCGAGGATCACAACGAGGACCTGGCCATCGGTGGCGTGGTGGTCAACCAGTTCCAGGCTCGGGCGCGCCTGCCGCAGCGCATGGTCGAGGCACTGAAGAGCGAATCCCTGCCGGTGCTCGAGCCGCTGCTGGCGAGCTCGGTCGTGGTGCGGGAGTCGCACGAAGCGGCCACCCCCCTGCCCTGGTACGCGCCGCGCCATCGCATGACCACGGCATTCGAGGAGCTCTTCACCGGACTCGCGCGCCGGCGCCGATAGCCGGCGCGCCGGCTTCGCGTCACTCGCGCCGCTTGGCATCCTGCCAGCGCGCCTCCATCGCGTCGAGGCGAGCCGGATCACCGCGCGGCGGCAGACTGTCGGCATCGGCCATCACGGCCGCGAAGCGTGTCTCGAAACGCTCCGTCGCCAGGCGCAATGCGGCCTCGGCATCGATCCCGAACCGACGCGACAGGTGAGCCAGCACGAACAGGATGTCGCCCAGCTCGTGCACGCGCCTGCCGTCGGCGCCGGCATCGTCGGCGACAGCTTCCGCCGCCAGCTCCGCGACCTCCTCGCGCAGCTTGGCGAAGACACCGTCGCTGTCCGGCCAGTCAAAGCCCTCTTCCGCTGCCGCTGCCTGCAGGCGGCAGGCCCGGTCCCAGAGCGTCTTCATCATGCGCGCAGCTTGTTGTGCATGTTCCACAGCATGCCCGCGGTGGCGCCCCAAACGCGGTGGGCGCCGTAGTCGATCTCGTAGAACGGCACCCGCATCCCGTCCTTCTCGCCGATGCGACGCCGGAAGCTGGCCGGATCGAGCAGATGGTCCAGCGGAATCTCGAAGATGTCGGCGACCTCGTTCCGGTCCGCGCGCAGCTCCGGCGGATCCGCGACCACGCCGACCACCGGCGTGATCAGGTAGCGGGTCAGGGTCGGATAGTCGTCGAGCGATCCGATGACCTCGATGCGGTCGCGCGGCAGCGCGATCTCCTCCTCGGTCTCGCGCAGCGCGGTGGTGATCAAGTGGCCGTCGTCGGGCTCGAAGCGCCCGCCCGGGAAGCTCACCTGCCCGCGATGGGCGCGGAGGTGGTCGGCACGACGCGTCAGCAGCACGCGGAAGCCGTCGTCGCGCCGCAGCAGCGGGACGAGCACGGCGGCGCGCTTGAATCCGGCGAGACGCTTGCGCGTGACCAGACGACCCAGGCCGAGCGGCAGCTCGAGATCCACCAGCGGACGATCACCGTCCGGCGGCAGCGCCAGCGGCGCGGGGCCGAGCGCTCCGCGCAGCGATTCCTCGACGACCGCGCTCACGCGCTGTCGGAGCCGTCCTCGCGCGCCGATGCCTTGAGTCGCGCGGCGTGCTTGCGGGTCAGCTCATGGAAACGCGGACCGAGTCCGACGTCCTCGTAGATCGGATCGCCGAGTTCGTCGTGCTCGACCACGCGATCGCCGCGGCGATAGGGGAAATTGCCTTCGAGCTCGTCGAGCGAGGCCGACAGCAGATCGGTGAGCAGCTGCTCGGCGGAGCGCCCCGGGAAGATCTCCGACAGCGCTGCCAGGCGGGCAGCATCGTACACCGGGAGCCGAACGCAGAATTGCTCCTCCGTGAGCGGATCGCTCGCGTCGTCCCGCCAGGCGTCGAGCAGTTCCCTGATCTTCATCGTGCCTCCGTTGCCAGCCAATCGCGGCGCCAGCGCCGCCACTGCAAAGCCTAGCAGAAGGCGCGCCCGGCACCGCTCCCGGCCGCCCCCGCACAGGTTGTCAGCGACGCAGCCGGAGGGTACTTTCCCGCATCCGTCCGCGCCGGCAGGTTGGCCGCGCGGGCTCAGCGGAGTCGCCGACGAGGAAGCCGTGCACCAAGGGGGCAGCATCATGGATCAGCAGTCTCCGGCCGATGCCGCGCGGGATCTGGTCCGGCGCGTGGCGGCCGGTCGCCGCCAGTTGCTGGCGCGCGCCGTCGGGCTGCATCGGAGCACGAACCTGCACATCTGCGATGCCACTGCCGGGCTCGGCCGGGATGCCGCATTGATGGCGGCGCTCGGTGCCCGCGTCGACTGCTTCGAGCGGCACGCCGACGTGCATGCCTGGCTGGAGCGCTTTCTCACGGCACTGCCCGGGGACACGCGCGCGCGCATCCGCTTGCGGCACGGCGACGCCCGCGAGCTGCTCGGCAGCGGGCAGTGGGACGTCGTCTACCTCGACCCGATGTACACGCCGAGCGGCAAGGCGGCGCTCCCGCGGGCCCACGCGCAATCCCTGCGCGCCGCCGTCGGCAGCGACCACGATGCGGATGCGCTGCTCGCTCCGGCGCGGGCGGCAGCACGCCGGCGCGTGGTCGTCAAGCGCGCGCCGCGGGCGCCCCCGCTTGCCGGCAACAGCCCGATGGAGCGCATGCGCGGCAACAGCGTGCGCTTCGACCTCTACCCGCCCGCAACCGCACACGACAGGATCGCATGAGCCTCTCTCTCTACCTGGTACGTCATGCCAAGAGCGCCTGGGACGACCCCGAGCTCGAGGATTTCGAGCGACCGCTCAATGCCAGGGGACGGCGGGATGCGCCGCGAATGGCGCAGTTCGCGGCCGACCTGTGCGGCGATCGCCCGCCGGTACTGTTGAGCTCGCCCGCGGTACGCGCGGTGACGACCGCGCGCCGTTTCGCCGAGGCCATGCGCATCGACCCACGCCGCATGCATCTCGACGCGCGACTCTACGAGGCAACCGCCGGGGACTGGCTGCAGATCGTCCGGGAGCAGCCGGCCGATGCCGAGTCACTCATGGCGTTCGGGCACAACCCTGGCATATCCGAATTCGCGGGCTGGCTCTGCGACGCGCTCCGCGGCTACGAGTTCTCTACTGCCGAGCTGGTGGCCCTGCGCCTCGATGCGCCGTCCTGGGCCGCGCTGACGCCGGGATGCGGCCGCTGCGAACGCCGCCAGAAGCCGAAGGCGCTTCCCGAGGCCTGAGCGCCGTCAGGTGCGGGCGGCCCCGATACCCAGCGTCGCACCCGCGGCGCGCTCGGCAGCGGTCAGGGCGACGCGATCCCGGACGTACAACGGACGCAGGGCGTCGACGTCGACCGCCGCGCCCGAGGCGAATCGTCGACGCCCGATCGCGAGCAGTATCGCGGCAGTCGGAAAGAGTCCCGGCGTGAAGCCGGCCCAGGCACGGTCGCGCAGCGCGTCCGCACCGTCGAGCAACAGGCCGTTGCCGCCGAGCGCGATCCCGCGCTCCGGTACGTCCCTGATCCCGGCAATACGGGCGGAGACCTCGTCCGCGGCCAGTTCCTCGGGAGCCGCGACGCACTCGGGCGCATCCTCAGCACCGCGATAGCCCCCCAGATAGACCGCCCCCATGCGTGCATCCAGCACCGGGACAGCGAGCTTGGTGCCCGCGTGCCCGAGCAATGTCGCGGCCATGCATTCCAGGCTGCCCACCGTGACAATCGGGATACGGAGCGCCCATGCCATCGCCTGCAGGAAGCCGAGGCCGGTGCGCAGGCCGGCGAAGCTGCCCGGCCCGATACCGGCGATCAGGCCGTCGAGATCCCGCGCCGCGATGCCGGCCTCGGTGAGCACTTCGTGCACCACCGCGGGCAGTCGACCGGCATGAGCCGTGTGGTCGAGCAGGTCGCGCCGCCACTCGCCGGTCCCGTCGCATACGCCCACCGCGAGCTGTGCTGTGGCGCTGTCCACCGCCAGGAGCTTCATGCGCCCGACTCCGGCTGTAGCGTCCGCGCATAGTCGGCGGTGGCAGCGGCATCATCCAGCACCGGGATGGCGGGAAGCGCCGCCAGCACGCGACTGCCGTAGCGCGCGCTGTGCACGCGCGGGTCGCCCAGTACCAGAAGCCCGCGGTCGCGCTCGCTGCGGATGAGCCGGCCCACGCCCTGGCGGAGCGCCAGGATGGCGTGCGGCAGCTGGTAGTCCATGAAGGCACTGCCGCCGGCGCGCTCGATCCCCGCGCGGCGCGCCTGCACGATGGGATCGTCCGGGGGCGCGAACGGGAGCTTGTCGATCACCACGATGCGGAGCGCGGCGCCCGGCACGTCGACCCCTTCCCAGAAGCTGGCCGCACCGATCAGTACCGCGCGCTCGGCATGCGCGAAATCGTCGAGCAACCGGGCCCGGTCGTCCTCGTTCTGCACGAACAGGCGGAAGCGACCGTCCTCGCGCAGCAGGCGGGCCGCTTCGCGCACGGCGCGATGCGTGGTCATGAGCAGGAAGGCGCCACCGCCGCTCGCCTCGAGAACCGGCAGCAGCGCCTTCACCAGGGCAGCGGTATGCGCCTCGTTGCCCGGTGAAGGCAGCCCCTCCGGCATCCACAGGCGGGTCTGACGGGCGTAGTCGAATACCGGTGGCAGCACGGCCTCGTGCGCCGCTTCGGAAATGCCGAGCTGGCGCCGGAAGAGTGCGAAGCTGCCGGATACCGAGAGGGTCGCGGAGACGTAGATCCATGCGCCCGGATGTCCCGCCGTGGCACGGGCGTAGGCGCTGCTGACATCGGCCGGGCTGGCACAGAGCACGCCGCCGTTGCGCGTGCCCTCCGCCCAGCGGATGAGTGCGTCGTCCTCGCCGTCGTCGCCCGCTTCGTCCTCCGCACCGCCCTCCAGCAGGCGGGTCAGCAGGCCCGAGTGCTCCAGCGCGCGCTCGCGCAGCCGGTCGCCTTCCTCGTCGGTCCGTCCGGAAGCAAGCGCGCCGGCCGCTTCGCGGAGTCGCTCGGCGAGATCGGACAGCGTGTCCGCCACGCCGGCGCGCGCGGTGAACGCGGCCCAGGGCAGCCGTCCCTCGACCTCGGCGAGATGGGATTCGAGCGCGCCGGCGATGGCCGCCACCGGCTGCAGGGATGACATCATGTCGGGGTGCGCCCGCCCCGCCCAGCTGCGCGTCTCGCGCAGCCAGTCGGCGATCTGCCGCGTCGACAGGCGCGCCCCGAAGGCATTCGCGGCCAGCTCGGGGAGCTGGTGCGCCTCGTCGATCACCACGGCCTCGGCGCCCGGGAGGATCTCGCTGTATCCGGCCTCGCGAATGGCGAAGTCCGCGAACAGGAGATGGTGATTGACCACCACCAGATCGGCATCCAGCGCCCGCCGGCGCGCGGCGAACACGAAGCAGTCGTCGAAATCGGGGCAGCGCCCGCCCAGACAGTTGTCGCTGGTGGACGTCACCCGCGGCCGGAGGGGGTCATCGTCGGCCAGCCGGCCATAGTCCGCGAGCTCGCCGCTCTCGGAGGCTTCCATGAACTGGCGGAGCGAGAGGATGCGCTCTGCGTCCGCGCCCGGCTGCTCGGCGGCCCGCTTGAGGCGGTAGCGGCAGAGGTAGTTGGCACGCCCCTTCAGCAGCGCGGTCCGCACCGGCTGGTCGAAGCATTCCAGCAGGCGCGGCAGGTCCCGCCGGTACAACTGATCCTGGAGATTCTTGGTTCCGGTGCTGACCACGGCACGCTTGCCCGACAGCAGCAGGGGCAGCAGATAGGCCAGTGTCTTGCCGGTCCCGGTGCCGGCCTCCAGCAGCAGGGTACCGCCGGTCGTCACGGCATCGGCAACCTGCCCACTCATGCGGATCTGGACCGGGCGTTCCCGGAAATCCGGAAAGGCGCCTGCCAGCGGACCGTTCTGCCCGAGGAACGACTCGGCCTCCGCCGCCAGACCCATGCCGGCGGGGGTGCCTTCACCCACCGGACTGTCGCAGCCGAGCCTGCTCGACGCGGTCGACCGCGGCGCGCGCGCCCGCCTGATCGCCTGCGCTGCGCCGCGCATCGGCAATGACACGCCAGTTGCGCGCTTCCAGGTAGGGATTGCCGCGCGCGAAGCTGTTGGCGCGCAGCGCCGTGTTCTCGGCCTGACCGGCATCGCCTGCGGCGAGCTGCGCCTCGGCCAGTCGACTCCACACGAAGGCGTTGCGGGGCTCGATACGCAGCGCGCGCTCCAGGACGGCGATGGCCGATGCGTGTCTGCCGGCATCGGCCTCGGATTGCGCCTGCCGATAGAGACTGGACACGGCCGGCCCGCTGACCTCGCCGGCGCTGCGCGGATAGCGCCGCTCAAGCGGCTCCGGCTCCGGCGGCGTATAGGCCGCGGTCTCGATGCCGTCATCGGGCGGTGCCGGGGCTTCGGTCGCTCCGGAATCGTCCACCTCCGGGCCCTGGCCGGCGGTCGCGGTGCCGGCGGGATCGCGCGGCCGGTCCTGTGGATCGGCAAAGGGCGCGCATCCGCTCGCGATCAGCATCACGCCCGCGAGCACGAGACAGCGTGTCATTGCCACAGGCGTTCGAACCATCCGCGTATTCCTCCGGCGTCGCCCTCGTCGGCGCATGGCGCCTTGTCCCCGGGGGCGAATTCAGCGATGTAGGGCACCACGATCACCTGCGTGCAGCCCTCGCCCGCCAGCATTCCGCTCTCGCGGTCGACCTGCACCTCGGCGACCGACTCGGGGACGTAGGGCTCGTAGCTGCGCAAGCCGATGCGTTCCATGGTAGCGGACCAGAGCGGCAGCGCGCCCGATGCTCCGGTCAGCCCCGTCGGCTTGTTGTCGTCACGCCCGACCCAGATCACGCCGACGCGGTCGCTGCCGAAGCCGGCGAACCAGGCATCGCGGAAGCCGTCGGTGGTGCCCGTCTTGCCCGCGATGCGCGTGCCGGGGTCGAGACGCCGGTAGACGCCCTGCCCGGTTCCGAAGAGCGTCACGCGTTCCAGTGCCCAGTTGGTGAGGAAGGTCGGTCCCTCGTCGAGCCCGCGCTCCACGCGCAGGCCGTAGCGGGTCAGTGGCGCACCCTCGGCATCGGTAACCTCGCGAATGGCGGTGAGCGGGTAGCGGTAGCCGCCGCTGGCGAGCGTCGCGTACATCTGGGCGACCTGCAGCGGTGACAGGTCGACGGCTC
The DNA here is from genome assembly GCF_023145115.1 of Algiphilus sp. Classification (NCBI taxonomy): domain Bacteria; kingdom Pseudomonadati; phylum Pseudomonadota; class Gammaproteobacteria; order Nevskiales; family Algiphilaceae; genus Algiphilus; species Algiphilus sp. The sequence goes on along the minus strand of NZ_JAGLEJ010000031.1, from coordinate 21,233 downwards.
CGAGCGCCAGCGAAGGCAGAGCAGCCGGCGCCTCTTCCAGGCCCGCCCGGCGCATGGTGTCGGCGACCGCCTCCGGCGTCACTGCAAGCCCGAGCCGCGCGGTGGCCAGGTTGTACGATTTCGCGAGTGCTTCGTACAGACGCACATCGCCGTGCACGGCGTCGGCATCGTAGTTCCGTGGCTCCCAGATCGACCCGTTGGGCATCTCGATGCGCAGCGGCTCGTCCTCCAGCATGCTCAGCAGGTTGAAGCGCTCCGGTGCCGACAGTGCAGTGTGGTACACGAACGGCTTGGCGAGCGATCCGATCGGCCGGCGCGCATCGAGGGCCCGGTTGAAGCCACGGTAGCGACCATCCCGGCCACCGGCGAGCGCGATGATCTCACCGCTTTCCGTGCGCGCAACGATCCCGGCGGCTTCCAGCGTGTCGGCTTCCATGCCGCGGCCGCGTTCGATTTCGTCGAGGCCCCCGCCGATGCTGCGCTCGAGGCCGGCCTGCGCCCTGGGCACCAGGGTGGTGAAGACGCGCAACCCCTCGCTCTGCAGGTCCTCCTCGCGATAGTCCGCCTGCAGCTGGCGCCGCACGAGCTCGATGAACGCCGGATAGCGCACGGCGCCGACGCCGTCACCCGACGCCACCCCGAGCGGCGATGCGACGGCCGCCTCGTGAGTCGCCTCGTCGATCAGACCGTTGTCGGCGAAGATGCCCAGCACGAGGTCGCGTCTTTCGCGCGCGCGCTCGGGATGGCGGCGCGGGTTGTAGTAGGAGGCGCCCTTCGCGAGCGATACCAGCAGCGCGGTCTCGGCGGCGTTGAGCTCGGCCACCGGCTTGTTGAAATAGAACACCGACGCCAGTCCGAATCCGTGCACGGCCCGGCTGCCGTCCTGCCCCAGGAATATCTCGTTGATGTAGGCCTCGAGAATGGCCTCCTTGTCGTAGTGCAGCTCCAGCAGCAGCGCCATGACCGCTTCCTTGATCTTGCGCTGGAGGTTCTGGTCGAGCGTGAGGAAGAAGTTGCGCACCAGCTGCTGGGTGATCGTGCTGCCGCCCTGGACGACGCGTCCGGCGCGGATGTTCGCGACCAGTGCACGGCCGATGCCGCGGATCGACACGCCGTGGTGCTTGTAGAAGTGCCGGTCCTCGACCAGGATCACGCCCCGTGCCAGCAGCTCGGGCACCTCGTCGCGCTTGAGCAACAGCCGATCCTCGGCCCGAGCGGCATGGATGCTTCCGATCGCGAGCGGGTCGATGCGCACCAGCGCATGGCTGCTGTTGACACCGGGCTCCACGATCTCGCGGATGCCCCCGCCGCCGAAGCGGATGAAGAGGCGGCGGGACGGCACCTCGCCATCCCAGTAGCGAAACGGTCGGCTGACCAGCTGAACGCTGCTCCCCGATCGCGCGTACGTGCCGGGGTTGCGCGCTTCGCCCACTTTCCGGTAACCAAGGCGATCGAGTTCGTCGGCAAGCGCATCCGGGCCGATATCGAGACCGGGGTAGAGCTCCATCGGAGCGGCGAACACCTTGGACGGGACCGCCCAGCGCACGCCCGCGAAGCGCTCGCGGATCTCCCGATCGAGATGGAGGACATAGAGGCTACCCGCTGCAATGCCGAGGGCAAGCAGCAGCAACAGCGAGATTCGCAGCGCGGAACGCAAGGTGGCTCCCGGCGGGCGGCGGACACGGGCCCGTAGTGTATCCGGCCGCGACCCTGCCGGCGCGCAGCGGCCGTGACCGCCGGTGCGCGCGGCCGTGCGCTAGCGTGCCTTGCGGATGATCTCCTCGACCTCTTCGAGGTCGACGTAGCGCACATCGGTGCCGGTGACCATGTAGATGGTGTGCTCGGCGATGTTGCGCGCGTGGTCGCCGATGCGCTCGAGGGCGCGGACCGCCCACATCAGATCGACGGCCCGCTTGATGTTGCGCACGTCCTCCATCATGTAGGTCATGCTCAACCGGATGATCTCTTCGTGCTCGCGGTCGACCTTGTCGTCCTCGCGGGCCGTCTGCAGGGCCGATTCCGCATCCAGGCGCGCGAAGCTGTCCAGGGCGCCACGGAGCATCTTCTGGACGTGCAGGCCGAGGTTCTCGGCCTCGGCGAAGGCATCGACCTGCTTGCCGCGCGCGTCGGTGAGGCGCGTGGCCATCCGGTACACCTTCTTCGATTCGTCGCCGATGCGCTCGAGATCGACGATCACGCGGGATACCGACAGCACCAGCCGCAGGTCGCTGGCGGTCGGCTGCCGGCGCGCGATCAACTCCGCGATCGCCTCGTCGATGAATACCTCGAGGCTGTTGACCTTGCGATCCTCGGCCTTGACCTCGGAAAACGACTGCGCGCGTCCGCTGGCCAGTGCCTGGATCGCCTCGTCCAGCACCTGCTCGACGATGCCGCCCATGGTCAGCACGCGTTCGCGAAGATCCTCGATCTCCTCGTTGAACTGATGGGAAATGTGCTTGCCCAGGGAGGACTTGTCGATCATTGGGGGTCTCCGGGATATTCTTGGTGGGGAGGCAGCGGCGACGGCATGCTAACCGCGATTATCGGTCCAGTCCGCCTGCGGCGTGTGACAGACGGGACCCCGGCGAGCCGGCCGGCGCCCCTGCCCTGCACGCCGCCGGTCGGCACCGGCCAGCCGGCCGCACATCACCCGAAGCGTCCGGTGATGTAGTCCTCGGTCGCCTTCTGACCCGGGTTGGTGAAGATGTGCCGGGTATCGTCGAACTCGACCAACTCGCCGAGGTAGAGGTACGCGGTGTAATCCGAGACGCGCGCCGCCTGCTGCATGTTGTGGGTCACGATGACGATGGTGTACTGCGCCTTCAGCTCGGTGATGAGCTCCTCGACCTTGGCGGTGGAGATCGGGTCCAGCGCCGAGCACGGCTCGTCGAGCAGCAGCACTTCCGGTTCGATGGCGATTGCCCGCGCGATCACGAGACGCTGTTGCTGTCCTCCGGACATGCCGAAGGCGTTGTCATCGAGCCGATCCTTGACCTCGTCCCAGAGCGCGGCACCGCGCAGCGCGCGCTCGACCGCCTCGCTGAGCACGCGCTTGTCGCGCACGCCCTGCAGTCGCAGGCCGTAGGCAACATTCTCGAAGATCGACTTGGGAAACGGATTGGGCTTCTGGAACACCATACCGACCCGCCGCCGCAGCTCCGCGACGTCGATCTTCGCATCATAGATGTCGCCGCCGTCGATGCGGATCCTGCCGTCCACGCGGCAGGTATCGACCAGATCGTTCATGCGGTTGAAGCAGCGCAGCAGCGTCGACTTGCCGCACCCGGAAGGCCCGATGAAGGCGGTCACCCGACCCTTCGGGATATCGATGTTGATCTTGTTGAGCGCCTGCTTGTCGCCGTAGAACAGGTCGAGATCCTGCACCTGGATGCAGACTTCCTCGTCCGCGAGCGAACGGCGCTCATCGGCGCCCTGCTCGTTCGGATCGATGGCGTGGGTGGGGGGCGGCTGCTGCATGGCGGCTCCGGAGCTAGTCGCTGTCGGCGCGGTACTTCTCGCGCAGTCGGTTGCGGATGGATATGGCCGTGAGGTTGAGGCCCACGATGATGATGAGAAGCATCAGGGAGGTCGCGTAGACCAGCGGGCGGGCAGCCTCCACGTTCGGGCTCTGGAACCCGACGTCGTAGATATGGAAGCCCAGGTGCATGATCTTGCGCTCGAGGTGCAGGAACGGAAACTGGCCGTCGATGGGCAGCGACGGCGCCAGCTTGACGACGCCGACCAGCATCAGTGGCGCGACCTCGCCCGCCGCCCGTGCGACCGCCAGGATGAGCCCGGTCATCATCGCCGGTGCGGCCATCGGGATGATGATGCGGCGCAGGGTCTCCGCCTTGGTGGCGCCGAGCGCCAGGCTGCCCTCGCGTACCGTGCGCGGGATGCGGGTGAGCCCCTCCTCGGTGGCGACGATGACCACCGGCAGCGTCAGCAGCGCCAGGGTCAGCGATGCCCAGAGCAGACCGGGGGTGCCGAATACCGGCTCCGGCGAGCGCTCTGGGTAGAACAGGTCGTCGATGGTGCCGCCCATGGTGTAGACGAAGAAGCCGAGGCCGAACACGCCGAACACGATCGAGGGCACACCAGCCAGGTTGTAGACCGACACCCGCACGATGCGCAGGAAGGTGCCCTGCCTGGCGTACTCGCGCAGATAGATCGCCGCGATCACGCCGAATGGCGTCACCACGATCGACATCAGCATGACCATGGTGATGGTTCCGAAGATGGCGGGCATGATGCCGCCCTCGGTGTTGGCCTCGCGCGGATAGCCCAGCACGAAGTCCTTGAAGCGCCCGACGTAGTAGCCGACCTTCTGGAAGACCGACATGGCGTTGTTGCGTGTCGCCTCGATCAGCTTGGAGAGCCGCATGCGCTTCTCCTTGCCGTCGGCGGTGCGCATCGTGACCTCGGTGCGGTTGAGCTCCCGCATCAGGGCATCGCGCTCCTCGCGCAGCGAGCGGTACTCGGCCTGCGCCTCGGCGCGTCGCGCCTCGATGTCGGCCATGCGCTCGCGGTACTCGTCGTCGTCGAGCGCGTCTCGGTTGTACTCGAGGCCGCGCTCGTCGAGCCGCGCCTGCTCCAGTCGATAGTTGATCGCGCCGATCTGGTGCCGGTCGATCTGCTCCAGCTCGTGGACCTGCTCGCGATTCTCGGCCAGCAGCGAGCGCAGCTCGTCGAAGGCTTCCGGACCGCTCGCGATGACCTCGCCGTCGCGCCGCACATCGACCAGATAGCCGTAGAAGTTCCCGTACTCGCGGCGTTCCAGCATGATCGCCCCGTCGGGCTCGCTGCGATCGGTGATGCGCGGCCCGGCGATCCAGCGAAAGTCGCGGCCGTAGACATCGCGATTGCCGATCTTGAACTGGTAGCGGGTGATGAGCGCATCGCTGTCGGGGTCGACCCCGAGCCGCAGTTCCGCAGCCTGCTGCGCGCTCAGCGTCTCGCTGTCGATGATCTCGCCGAGCACGGTCTCGAGATTGCCGCTGGCGGGGTCACGGACCTCGACCTCGACCAGCTCGGCCGGCCAGAAGTGACCGAATCCGCGCACCGCGATGAGCATCACCAGCCCGATCACCATGACGAGGCTGATGGCCAGCGCACCGCCGATCATCCAGATCCACGGGTCACCGCTGGCGATCCATTTGCGTGTATCCGACATCGACGGTCCTAGAGGTTGCTGTAGCGCTCGCGCAGGCGCTGCCGCACGATCTCGGAGATGGTGTTCACCACGAAGGTGAACAGGAAGAGCACCAGCGCCGCGAAGAACAGGATGCGGTAGTGCGTGCTGCCCACGGCGGTCTCGGGCAGCTCTACGGCGATGTTGGCCGACATCGTGCGCATGCCCTCGAAGATGTTGAAGTTGACGACCGGACTGTTGCCCGTTGCCATCAGCACGATCATGGTCTCGCCGACCGCGCGCCCGAAGCCGATCATGACCGCCGAGAAGATGCCCGGGCTCGCGGTGAGCAGCACGACGCGCGTCACCGTCTGCCAGCGCGATGCGCCCAGGGCGAGCGATCCCTGGGTCAGGTGGCGCGGAACCGTGAAAACGGCGTCCTCGGCGATCGAGAAGATGGTGGGAATCACCGCGAAGCCCATTGCAATGCCCACCACCAGCGCGTTACGCTGGTCATAGGTGATCCCGATGTTGGTGAACCACTGGCGCATGTCGCCGCCAAAGAACCACAGCTCCATCCAGGGGCTGAGGGTCGCGGCCACCCATCCGGTCAGTGCGACCACCGGGATGAGCATTGCCGCTTCCCAGCCGTCCGGTACGCGGTTGCGCAGGGTCTCCGGAAGCTGCCGCCAGGCCAGTGCCGCCAGCAGGAAGCCCAGTGGCAGCCCGACCAGCAGCATGAACACCATGGGGATGTTGGCCTCCACGAAGGGGGCCAGCCAGAGGCCGGCAAGGAAGCCGAGAATGACGGTGGGCAGCGCCTCCATAAGCTCGATCGTCGGCTTGACCGCCTGCCGCATGCGCCCGCTCATGAAGTAAGCGGTGTAGATGGCACCGGCGATGGCGATGGGCGTGGCGAACAGCATCGCGAACAGCGCCGCCTTCAGGGTGCCGATGGTCAGCGGCACCATCGACATCTTCGGCTCGAAGGTATTCGAGCCCGACGATGCCTGCCAGACGTACTCCGGCTCCTGGCGGCCCTCGTACAGTACCTTGGTCCACAGCGCAGAGAAGGACAGGTCCGGGTGCTCGAACCACAGATCGTAGAGCACCACCTTGCCGGCCTCGGTCTCCAGCATGAGCTGATCGTCCACCGGCGAGATGGCCATCGCGATGATCGCGCTGTCGGCCACATCCTCGCGCAGGGTCGTGCGCGACGAAGTTGCGTAATGCAACTGGAGGACACCGTCGACGTCGGCGGTCGCGAAACCGCGGCGGCCGTGATCCGCGACGATTGCCGTGATCGGCGCGTCATGGCCGTCGAAGTCGCGCATGTGCCGCAGTCGGAAGGTATTGTCGACATCGCGCGTCAGCGTCCACTGAGACACCGAGCCGTCCGATCCGCCCACGATCCAGGACTGCGATCCGTTCAGGAAGCTCGTGCGGGTGATCGACACTTCGCCTTCCTTGATGGTGGCGTCGTCGACCAGCGCCGTCTCGCCGGGCGGATCGATGTCGTAGTACAGCAGCCGCCCATCCTCGGTGGCCGCGATCAGGTCCGACAGATTGGTGCTGACCATCAGCTGGGAGACCGGATGGTCGAGACGCCCGGCGTCGAAACTGGTCGTCTCGGCCTCGGTCTCGCCCCCCAGGAAGCTGCGCTTGGTGCGCACGCGCGCCACGACCAGTCGCTGATCCTCGGTTACCGCAGCCACGACGGCGCCGCTGGCACCACCGGAGCCACGCTGCACGGCGATGCGCTCGAGTGCCCGGCCCTCCGGGTCGACCGTGATCGCCGTGTCGCCGAACGGGCGCTTCAATCCGGGAATGAGCACGCGTTCGTCACCGGGGAAGGTCAGTTCGTAGGCGTCCTCCACGATCCGCGCGCTGCCATCGGCGAAGCCGTAGACATGGGTCCGGGTGCGCGGCTCGCCGCTGGCGAAGGCGGTGACGCGGGCATCGCCGCCATTGGGGCCGACCGTGACCGTGTCGAGCACGGAGCCATCGGCCAGTCGCCAGAACGCGACCCGGCCGTCATTCCCGAAGCGGGTGCCGATATCGCCGTAGCGCTCGAGCATCAGCGTTTCCGACGCAGCGCCGCCCGCACCCGGCGGGTCGTACTGGCGTGGGTCATCGATGCTGCTGCCGCGCATGATGGGCAGCACCTCCGAGAAGAGGTAGACGAAGATGAGCCCGAGCGCGACCACCACGGCGCCGCCGCCGGCCCGGATCACCCACTTGACGAGCGAATCGACCGCGTGTCGGCGCCGGCGGCGCCGTGCGAGCACTTCTGCGGGCGGCAGGCCGCGAGGGCCCGCCCTGCTGTCACTGGTCTGCTGTTGCGCCACGCGCATCCCTTGTGTTGAGGGCGCCGATACCCGCACGAAGGCGACACCGGCCCCACGATCCCCTGTTCAGCCTACCGCCACGGCGTTGCAACGGCGTGACCGCGCCCGCTTTCGAGCAATGCGTCATCGCCTCACGATGATGTCAGCATCGCCGGGAGTCCGCTGCGCAATCGTCAGAGTCCGAGCTGTTCCCGCATGCGGGCGGCAACCGGCTCGGGCAGCGGCACATAGCCGTCCTTGGCAACGATCTCCTGGCCGGTCTTTGACAGCACCATCCGGAAGAATTCCTTGACCAGCGGCGAGAGCTTCTCGTTCGGGTGCTTGTTGACATAGACGATCAGCAGGCGCGCCAGCGGGTACTCGCCGGTGGCCGCGCTCTCCGCATTGATTTCGACGCAGTCGCTGCCGTTCTCGCGGGCCAGCGGCACGGCCTTCACGCCGGAAGTGATGTAGCCGATGCCGGAATAGCCGATGCCGTTGATCGACTCGGTGACGCCCTGCACCACCGACGCGGAGCCGGGCTGCTCGTTGATGCCCGCCTTGTAGTCGCCGCCGCAGAGGGCATTGTCCTTGAAGTAGCCGTAGGTCCCCGAGACCGCATTGCGCGAGTACAGCGCGAAGTCACGGCTCTCCCATGCCCCTTCGAGACCGATCTGCCCCCAGCGGGTGATGTCCTCGGGGTGGCCGCAGCGGCGGCCGGTCGAGAAGATGGCGTCGACTTCCGGGATGGTCATGCACTGGACCGGATTGTCCTTGTTGACGTAGACCGCCAGGGCATCGATCGCCACACCCACCTTCGTGGGCGGATAGCCGTAGCGCTCCTCGAAGGCCTGGACCTCCGACGACTTCATCTCGCGCGACATCGGGCCGAAGTTCGACGTGCCCTCGGTGAGCGCGGGCGGCGCGGTGGACGAGCCCGCGCCCTGGATCTCGATGGTGACGCTCGGGTAGATTTCGGAGAATTCCTCCGCCCAGAGCGTCATCAGGTTGTTGAGGGTGTCCGAACCGATGCTGACCACACTGCCGGAAACCCCGGAAACCGGCTCGTACTCGGGCAGGTTCTCGTCGACCTGGGCCAGGACCGGCGTGGTGACGGCGGCGGCGATACCCACGGCCGCGACAAGGTTGCGAATCATCTGGGACTCCTCGTTGGATGGGTGCGAGCGCCGTGCGACGCCTCGGCGCGCGTATTCCATGACATCGCTGTTACAGCGTGATGACACCGGACGCCGCGTCGGACTCAGAACGACAACTGCGCCCTGAGCGAGACCAGGTCGGGGGCATCGCCATTGCTGTCATTGTCCGCTGCGGTGTAGTTGAGCATGAATCGAACATTGTCATTGACGTAGTAGTTGACGCCCGCGTCCACGGTCTGCAGTTCGGCGCCCGGCACATCGTCCCGCTCCGCGTGCTGCCAGCGCAACGCGAGCTCGAAGGCGCCGAGGCCGCTGCCGGACCGCGGGTTCCGCATACGGCCGGCGAGCGGATCGTAGCGACGCGGCGTACCGCCGCCCAGCGCGTAGCTGACCTGGGCGTAGGCTGCCGAGAAATCGTCCGACGGCGCGTTGTCGCCGTCGGCGCTGCCGGTAAGCCACTCGGCCTGCGCGGCGAACGGCCCCACGATGCCCGCGACTTCCAGGTTCAGCCGCCCGACGTCGGCGCGTTCGCCGGGAATGTCGAACAGCGTGAAGCGCCCTTCGTCGGAACGCCCCGCCGGGCGCAGGCGAATGCCGGCGCCGGTGTCGCTGCTGCGCTCGTGCGCGTAGCTGACGCCGAGATGCAGCGCGCGACCGTCGCGCATGATGGGGGCGGTGTGCAGGCGCCCCACGAAGCCGATGCCGTCGTCGGTCGCGCGGGTACCGCCATCGGACGCCTCGCGCAGGTTGTACCCGGACACCGCGTATCCGATGCGGCCGAGCATGCCGTGGTACCCCACGCCTATCGCGCGGGCGGTCATCGCGTTCGAGACATGGGAGCGCTCGATGAAGGTGATCTCGTTCGAGCTGGTGAGCTCCTCGAAACCCTGAAACTGCTTGAACTGGCCGATGACGAGTCGGCCGGGCCCGAGCTCGCGGGCCAGGTAGGCATCCTTGAGATCGGCCGATTCGGTCGCGTTGTCGAAGGTGATCGCGTAGTCCCAGTTCCGGACATAGCCACTGACCCCGATGCGCGCGCGCCGGATGAAGGCGCCGGACTCGTGATCGACCACATCGCTGCCGTAGAAGTTGGCGTCGGCATGCACACGCCCGCTGATGCGGGCCGCGAAGGTGCCGTCGTCGGCCGCAATCACCAGGCGTCCGTCGGTATCGATGGTCACTGCGGGCGCGATGGCCGGCATCCCCAACAGCGTGGCGGCGCAAAGCGCCGCGGCCCCGATTCTCATGCTCGTCTTTTCCCCGGTGTGTGTGCGGAACGGAACGGCGCATTACGCGCTGCCCGTTCTGTCACGAAATTGTAATAGTTCGCCGCCTGACTGGCGGCCCCTAGCCTACCTTGCGGGTATCGCCCTCTTGCCGGCAGAGCCGATACGACGGGAAATGGCAGGCGAAGGTGCTCCCCTCACCGGGTGCGCTCTCGATTTCCAGCTGCGCTTCGTGGTGCTCGAGCGCGTGCTTGACGATGGCCAGTCCCAGTCCGGTGCCGCCGCTGGCGCGCGAGCGGCCGACGTCGACGCGATAGAAGCGCTCCGTCAGGCGGGGTATGGCGTCGGCATCGATGCCGATGCCGGTGTCGCGTACGCGCAGGATCGGGTGCCAGCTTCCCGCGCGTTCCGCGGAGCCCCACTCCAGGGTGATGCGGCCGCCTTCCGGGGTGTAGCGCACCGCATTGGTCAGCAGATTGACCACCACGCTCTGCAACTCCGCCTCGCGCCCCGCCAGATCGAGCGACTCGTCGACCTCGGCGGTGATGGTGTGCGCCCCGGCGGACAGCTGGCGCACCTGCGCGAGCGCGTCCGCGATGATGTCGGGCATCCGGACGGGATCGCCGCGCGGCGCCGGTGTGTCGCTCTCCAGGCGTGCGAGCTTGAGCAGATCGCCGATCAGCGACTCCATGCGCGAGAGCTGACGTCGCATCTCCCCCAGCGGCGACGCCCACGCCGACAGCGCGTTGTCCGGGCGTTCCGCCTCCGGTCGCATCATGTCGATGTAGCCGGACAGGACGGTGAGCGGTGTGCGCAGCTCGTGCGACGCATTCGCCACGAAGTCGCGCCGCATGCGGTCGAGCCGCTTGTGCTCCGAGACATCGCGCACGATCAGCAGGCGCTGCCCGTTGCCGTAGGGAATGAGGCGCACGCTCAGCGTGTACTGCGGGTCGATCGGCGACGGCAGCTGCACGTCATCGTCGTACTCGCCGCCCTCGACGTAGCTGGTGAACAACGGATGGCGGATCAGATTGTTGACCCGGGTACCGATATCCTGGGGCGACCGCAGCCCGAGCAGGCTCTGCGCGGCGCTGTTGAACCAGGCGATGTTGCCGCGCGGCGAAACCACGATGGCGCCGTCGGGCAGTGCGGCCGTCGAGGCCTGGAACTCGCCGAGTATCGACGCCAGCTTGCGCTTGCGCTTCTTGGCGCGCCGCTGGGTGTCATAGAGCGCCTCGAAGATCTCGCCCCATACGCCGGCCGACTCGGGCAGCTCGTACTGCTGCGGCCGCATGCTCCAGCGTGCCAGCCGGTAGAGCTGCAGGAGATGGAAGCCCACCAGCAGCAGCAGCGCGATGGCGGTCCCCAGATGGGCCGCCTCGAACAGCCCGCCGCTCAGCCAGCCGACGACGAGCGTGAGCACAAGGCGTCGCACCTCGACCAGCCACGCGCGTCGCATGTCGGTTTCCCGCACGCGCGCTCCGCGTTCCTGGTCGGACACGGGAAACGGGCGCCTCAGAACTTCTCGGAGAAGCGGTAGCCGGTACCGCGCACGGTCTGGATCATCGCGTCATAGCCGAAGGGCGCGAGTGCCTTGCGCAGCCGCCGGATGTGCACGTCGACGGTACGCTCCTCGACATAGACGTTGTGGCCCCAGACGCGATCGAGTACCTGCTCGCGGGTGTAGACCCGCTCCGGGTGGCTGGCGAAGAAGTGCAGCAGTCGGTATTCGGTCGGCCCGAGTCGTACCGGATCGCCGTCGGCGGTCACGCGCTGGCTGGCGGCATCCACCGACAGGCCGGAGACCTGGATGCACTCGCTTTCGCCGCCCGGCAGCGAGCGCCGCAGCACGGCCTGGATGCGCGCCACCAGCTCGGGGAACGAGAACGGCTTCGTGATGTAGTCGTCCGCTCCGACGTTGAGCCCGCGCACGGTGTCCTCTTCCTCGGCGCGCGCGGTCACCATGATCAGCGGGATGTCGCGCGTGGTGGGATCACTCTTGAGCTCACGGGCGTAGTCGACGCCCGATGTCCCGGGGAGCATCCAGTCGAGCAGGATCAGGTCGGGACATCCGTCGGCCACGCAGACGCGCGCCTCGGGCACGTCGCCGGCCTCGATGACTTCGAAGGACTCGCGTTGCAGGGCGAAGCGGATCATCTCGCGGATGCCCGCCTCGTCCTCGACCACAAGAATGCGTTTTCCGGACACGGTCATGACAGCTTTATTGCCTGCCGGCAAGATTATTGACAACCCGTGACAAATCCGTGACAGCCGCCATCATGCGCCATGCCTGCGCGGTCATGCCAGCGCGGCGTCGAGCATCTCGCACACATCGACCGAGCGCACCCGGGCACGCAGGTCGCGCACCCGTTCGCGCTGCATCGTCGACCAGGGATCGGCGAGCCGCGCGAAGCCGAGCAGCGGACGGCACATGCGCGCCGCGAGCTGCGGATTGCTGCCGTCGAGGCGCTCGAGGATCCCGGCATACAGCGCGTAACCGGCCTCGGTATGGAAATGCGCCAGGTTCTCGCGCGCGAAGGTCGCGGCCACCGCGCGCACCCGGTTCGGGTTGCGCCAGTCGAAGTCCTCGTGCGCCAGCAGTTCGCGGATCTGCTCGGGAGATGTGTGCGCAGCGCCGGCACGTACCGCGAACCAGCGGTCGAGCACCAGCGGATGTTCCCGCCAATGCTGGTAGAACGCGGACGACGCGAGCGCGAACTCGCTGCTCCGGGTCTGTGACAGCGCGAGCAGTGCCCCCATCGTCAGGGTCATGTTCGCGCCATCGACGCGGCGCCGGGCCAGCGCCAGGATGGCGTCCGGTTCCAGCAGCGCGAGGTACTCGAGCGCAGTATTCGCCAGCGCACGCGCTCCCGCCTGGCCTTCGGCGATGGGGTTGCGCTGCGCCCAGACCGTGAACGGGCCGCACAGCGCGCGGCCGATGGCCGCCTTCTGCTCGCGCATGGCAGCCGTGAATCGCGCGGGATCGACCACCGGATACTGCTCCCAGAGCCACGCCGCGCGCGGCGGCGCGAGCAGGTGTGCGCACAGCGCATCGTCCCCGGGCGGCGCCGCCGCGATCCGCTGCATCGTGGCCAGCAACGGCTCCAGCGCCGACGCATCGTCGCGCATCAGACCGGCATGCGCCCGGGCATGCATCTGCTGGATGGCGTCCCAGCGCGCGAAGGCGTCGTGGGACTGCACCGCGATCCGCTGCAGGTCGAGCGCGCTGTAGTCCCCCTCGAGAATGACCGGCGCCGAGAAGGCCAGCGGGCATACCGGCAGTACCGGTGCATCGCCCGGCACCTCGATGCGCAGGGTCTCGTCCGTCATCATCAGCAGGTCGTCGCCGACGCGGGCGGGATGCTCCGGCAGCGCCATCGCACGGCCCTCGCCGTCCAGAAGCTCCATGCGCAGCGGGACCGGCAGCGCCTGCTTGTCGGGCTGACCGGGCGTCGGAGGCGTCCACTGGCGGAGCGTGATGGCGGTGACGCCGGCCGCAGCGTCCCACTCCCGGGAGAGCTGCAGGCGCGGCGTGCCTGCCTGTGCGTACCAGCGCATGAAGGGCTCGAGATCGACACCGGCGGCTTCGGCGAGCGCCGCGACGAAATCCTCGATGGTGGCGGCCGAACCGTCGTGCACTTCCAGGTACCGGCGCAGGCCGGCACGGAATGCCGCCTCGCCGATGCGCGTGCGCAGCATGCGCACGATCTCGGCGCCCTTCTCGTAGACGGTCGCGGTGTAGAAGTTGTTGACTTCCTTGTAGGCATCCGGCCGCACCGGATGCGCGGTCGGTCCGGCGTCCTCGGGGAACTGCATGGCACGCAGCCCCCGCACCTGCTCGATGCGCTGGACATCGGCACCGAGCAGATCCTCGCTGAAGCGCTGGTCGCGGTAGACGGTCAACCCTTCCTTCAGCGACAGCTGGAACCAGTCCCGGCAGGTGACCCGGTTGCCGGTGTAGTTGTGGAAATACTCGTGCGCGATGACCGCCGAGATGGCCTCGAAGGTGGCGTCGGTCGCGGTCTCCGGGGACGCCAGCACATAGGCCGCATTGAAGATGTTGAGGCCCTTGTTCTCCATCGCGCCCATGTTGAAGGCGCGCGCGGCCACGACCATGTAGGTATCAAGGTCGTAGTGCAGCCCGAAGGTGTCCTCGTCCCACCGCATGGCCTGCTTGAGCGCCGACATCGCGTGACCGACGAGATGCTCGTTGCCGTGGTCGACGTAGAACTCGAGCGCGATCTCGCGCCCCGAGCCGGTGGTATGGCGGTCATGCACCCGCGCCAGGTCGCCGGCCACCATCGCGAACAGGTAGCAGGGCTTGGCGAAGGGGTCGGCCCAGACCGCGTAGTGGCGACCGTCGCCGTCCTCGCCCTGCTCCACGCAGTCGCCGTTGGCGAGCAGCACCGGAAAGCGCTCGCGGTCGGCGCTGAGCCGGACGCGGAAGCGCGACAGCACGTCGGGCCGGTCGATGAAGGGCGTGATGCGCGAAAACCCATGCGCTTCGCACTGCGTGCAGTACATCGGTCCCGAGGCGTAGAAGCCTTCGAGCGCGGTGTTGGCTTCCGGCCGGATGGTGCAGCGCGTGGTGAGCCGGAACCGCTCGGGTACGTCGTGCACCGTGAACCCGCCGGCGTGATGCGCAATCCGCTGCGCGGCCACCGCTTCGTCATCGATGGCGACCTCGTCGAGCGCGAGATCGCGCGCATCGAGCACCAGGGGCGCATCGGTGGCGGCCGTGTCGCTGCGGCGGATCGTCAGGTGCGCCGTGACCGCGGTGTCGGTATCGACCCGGACATCGAGATCGACGGCATCGATCAGGTAGTCGGGCGGACGATAGTCGGTGCGGCGGATGGTGGCGCCGGCGCCGTCGGACGGGTGGCTGCTGTCGCCTGCCATGCCCTTGCCCCGGTCAGTGCCGCCGCATCACGACACTGCCGGCCGAATAGCCGGCACCGAAGCCACTGAGCACGACCACGTCGCCGCTCGCGAGATCGTCTCGATGGCGGTGGAAGGCGATGACCGATCCAGCCGAACTGGTGTTGGCGTACTCGTCCAGGATCACCGGCGCATCGTCGCGCGTGGCGTCACGGCCCAGCACCCGCCGCGCGATGTACTCGTTCATGCCCAGGTTGGCCTGGTGCAGAAAGAAGCGCCGCACGCTCTCGGGCTCGACGCCGAGGTCGCGCAGATGACCGCCGATGAGGTCGGCGACCAGCGGCACCACATCCTTGAAGACCTTCCGCCCGTTCTGCACGAAGAGCCGATCGGCCTCGCTGCGCATCTCGGCCTCGCTGCGATTGAGAAAGCCGAAGTTGTTGCGGATGTTGTTCGAGAACTGCGTCTTCAGCCGGGTTCCGAGGACCTCGAACTGGCCCGGTTGCGGCGCGTCGCTCGCCGCGACCAGTACCGCGGTCGCGGCATCGCCGAAGATGAAGTGCGAGTCGCGGTCACGGAAGTTGAGATGTCCGCTGCAGATCTCCGGGCTCACCACCAGGACCGCGCGGGCACTTCCGGAGCGCACCGCGTCGGCCGCCGTCTGAATGCCGAACGCTGCCGAGGCACAGGCCACGTTCATGTCATAGCCCCATCCGTCGATGCCGAGTGCGGCCTGCAGCTCGACGGCGATGGCGGGATACGGGCGCTGCATGTTCGAGCACGCCACGATGACGCCATCCACCGCGCCGGCATCGATGCCGGCCTGCTCGAGTGCCTCGCGGCATGCGGCCAGACCGATCTCGCACATGATCGAGGGCTCGTCGTTGCCGCGCACGGGCAGTCGCGGACACATGCGCGCCGGATCCAGGATGCCCTCCCGGTCCAGGACGTAACGGGAACGGATGCCGGATGCCTTCTCGATGAACTCGGCCGAAGACGGCTGCAGCGGTGCCACCGAACCATCGGCGATGGCATCCGCATGCTCGGCATTGAACTGCGCCACGTAGGCGTTGAAGCTCTCGACGAGCTCCTCGTTCGAGATGGCGTGCTCCGGTGTGTAGAGCCCGGTTCCGCTGATCACCACCGACTGCGCCATACCTCTCCCGACCGTCATGTTGCGAATAGGCGACGAGTGTAGCGCGCCGGACGCGTCCCGACAGTGGGTCTTCTAGGCCTGCGACCAGTCGGCTGCCTCCATGGCGGCGCGCAGCGTGCGCGTCGCCACGCCCGAGCCGCGGAAGGTGACATGGCCGCCCGGGTACCAGGTGGGATCGACGTTCCAGTGCGCCGCCAGCCGCGCGACCTCGGCGGGGACCACCAGGCGATCGGCCAGCCCGCCGAACACGAAGCGCCTGCCGTTCGGGAGCGCGCAGGGGCGTGCGAGCGGCGATACCGGTGCGAGCACATCCCCGAGCAGAGCGTTGTCGATCCCCTGCGAGCGAAAGTAGCGCTGGTGGATCTCGGGCAGGTTCGGCCACAGCACATCGGCGAGATCCGGCACCGGAATGCCGGCGACGACGAAGTCGAGCTGCTCGAACTGGCTTAGCAGGGCGACGTTGTAGCCGCCCAGCGAGAAGCCGAGCGCTCCGATGCGCCGCGCGCCGCGCGCCCGCAGCCAGGCGAGGTGCCGGCGCAGATCCCAGAGCGCCTGGCATTCGGCGTGGAACAGGTCGCGCAGGTCGCCGTCCAGGAACTGGTCGCCGGTGCGGCGCCCCGCCCTGCGCGGCCCGTGCAGAGGCAGCACCGGCATCAGGAGGTTGAGCCCGTACTTCTCGTGCAGCACCTGCGGAGGGAACAGCGAGAAATCGAGCAGCGGATGCCCCATGCGGTAGCCGTGCACGCACAGCAGCCAGGGGCGGTCGCCGTCGTCGTGCTCGAAGACCCATGCCGCGGTCTGCCGGTTGCGCTCGTACGCCATGTAGTGGTCGGCACCCGGAATCTCGGGATTCGCCACGAAGTCGCTCTCGAAATGCAGGGCCCGGAAGTCGCGTCCCATCACGGTCCGCGGCTGCCATTCCACATGCTCGGGTGCGTCCGGTGCCGGATGCAGTTCGCTGACATCCCGATCGAACCCGAGTCGCCGTATCGCGTCGCGCTGGGCCTTCAGCGCGTCCACGCACTCGGCTGCGTCCTGCCCGCTCGGAACCGAGGCCGTACCGGTGAAATAGCCCAGCAGCGCCTCGTCCAGCGCCGCGCGGGCGTACGTGGCGAGCTCCTGCGGCGGCGCGGGAATGCCGTCGCCCGATGCCATTAGGCGCAGGCCTTCGCGCCCGGCGAGCACGAAGCTCGCGGCCGACAGCAGCGCGGCGATGAAGGCGCCATCACCGAAGGCCCAGAAGAAAAGCCCTAGGAGCGTGCCCAGCGCACCGCCCACCGCCATCATGCGGATCTGACGGTCGTCGCCCGGGGTCAGGAGCAGGCTCACGCCGCCGGCGACCAGCAGCGCCCCCGGCAGTCCCGTGAACAGCAGCCCCCAGCCGGCGCCGGCCACGATCCAGGCGATGCCGGCGGCGATGGGCAGCGCCGACCAGGGATTGTGGCGTTGCGGCAGTTCCATCACGCGGCTCCGCGCGCCGCCCGCACCCAGTGCAGGAGGTTGTCGACCACCGCCGCCAGCGCCTGCTGCTGGCGCTCGTCGCCGAGCACGGCGCTGCCGTCCCCGGGGAACGCATCGCCGGCGCGCGCGACCGCCAGCTGCGCCGGCACCACCAGGGCGCCCAGGTTCCCCAGGATCTCGCGCACATGGCGCAGGCCGCGCAGTCCGCCGAGCCCGCCCGGCGAGGCTCCGATCAGCGCCATGGGCTTGCCGCCGA
The DNA here is from genome assembly GCF_023145115.1 of Algiphilus sp. Classification (NCBI taxonomy): domain Bacteria; kingdom Pseudomonadati; phylum Pseudomonadota; class Gammaproteobacteria; order Nevskiales; family Algiphilaceae; genus Algiphilus; species Algiphilus sp. Next base: position 3,641 of record NZ_JAGLEJ010000031.1, on the reverse strand, counting down.
AGCACGCCGATGCCGGATGGTCGTCATCGGGCCGCGACGTCCAGTCGATGACGTTCTTGAGCAGCGGCGTGATCGAGCCGTTGTACTCCGGACACGCCATCAGCACGCCGTCGGCGCCGGCGAATGCCCGCTTGATCCGCTTCGCCGCGTCCGGCAGCCCTTCGCGTGCCTCGAGGTCCTGATCCATCAACGGCAGCGCGCGGAGCGTGTCGCCATCCATCGGTACCGGCTGATGGCCGGCACCGGCAACAAGCGCCTGCGCGGCCTCCAGGAGGCGGACATTGTACGAGCCGCTGCGCAGCGATCCCGCTATACATAGAATTTGCGTCAAGATGCAGCTCCAAGCATTTGAATGCAAACGGTCATTATGACGAAAGCGATGCCCCACCCCAGGACCTGAAAGGCGGGCCATCCCGGCCAGCGCCGGCGCAGCGACTGAAAGCAGAGCGCCCCGCCACCCGACAGGACCAGCGCAAGCAGCGCCAGCCGGATGACGCCGGCCAGCGTGTCCGCGTAGCGCGGATAGGTGTCCACGTAGAAGCCGAGGAGGATCGCCACCACGCCCAAGGTGACCGTGAAGGTCACACCGAACGCCAGCAGCACGGCATTGAGGATCTGCAGACTGCGGAGCACGCGCTATCGGTCCTCTTCCTGTCCGGCGGCCCGGCGCTTGTGCAGCATCCAGAACGTTCCGGGCACGATCTCGGCGACCACCTTGGGCTGCGTGACACCGGCCCGCAGCAGCAGCATCGCGAAGCTGCGCACGATGCGGTCGCGATACTGGAACACGCTCCCGAACATCGGAATCGCGCGGTCGTCGAGCATGGTGACGCGGTCCTCCGGCGCCTCGCCGAAGCGGAACCGCAGCGTCACGCGCGCTTCCAGCGGTTCCTCACCCTCGCGACGTGCCCTGCGTCGCGCGGCTAGACTGGGTCGCTTCGGGTCCTGCCCGCTCTCACCGCGTTTTCTGGCCATCGGGACCGCTCCCCCATGCACGACCGCGAACCGCTCGTCTGCTTCAACCACGGCAAGGAAAGCGGCCCGTGGGGCATCAAGATCACGCGTCTGGCGGAAGACGCCCGGGCGCGCGGATTTGCCGTCATCTCTCCGGATTATACGCACACCATGGATCCCGACGAGCGCGTCCGGGAACTGGTCGCGATGCGGCCCCGCGGCACGCCGCTGGTGCTCGCCGGCTCCAGCATGGGCGGCTATGTCGCCGCCCACGCGTGCGCCGCGCTGCACCCCGATGCCCTCTTCCTGATGGCGCCCGCGCTGTATTTCCCCGGATACGACCGGGAACCCGATGCCGTCCCGGCAGCATGCACCGTGGTCCACGGCACCGGCGACGACATCGTGCCGCCTGCCGTCGCGGAGCGGTTCAGCGCCACCCACGACGCCGCGCTGCACCTGATCGACGCCGGACACACGCTCAACGAGTGCCTCGACGATGTTGCGGCGCACTTCGGCGCGCTGCTCGACCGCGTGGCGCGGCGCTGACGCTTCTCCCGGCCGCTCCCCGTGACGGCACCTGTCGCGCATTCGCGTGACGGCGGCATCCGGCATCTGCCTGCACCATCCCGGGCATCGCCATCGTTCAGGGTCGCCGCCAGCCGGCGTTCGGGTACGCACATGAAGGATTTCCAGATCGGCGAGATCATTGCGCTGCTGTCGCGGACCAGCGCGTTCCTCGCCTTCCGTTTCCTGATCTATCTCGGCATCACCCTCGTCTACGTGATCGGCACCGGCGTCGGTGCCGGCACCGGCTACGTCGTGGGGAGCATCGGCGACAACGCCGCCGGCTTCAGCGCCTGGGGCGGCCTGATCGGCTTCGGCATCGTCGGGGCGGTGGTCTACATGCTGCGCGAGTACCTGCTCTATCTGGTCAAGGCCGGCCACATCGCCGTGCTCGTCGAGCTCATGCAGGGCCGCGAGGTGCCGGGCGGTCGTTCCCAGATCGCGCATGCGCAGGCGATCGTGCGCGAGCGCTTCGCCGAGGCCTCGGCGCTGTTCGCCGTCGACCAGCTCATCAAGGGCGTGGTCAACGCGTTCAACCGCGTCTTCTTCACGGTGGCCAGCCTGCTGCCGATTCCGGGATCGGGCGGACTGGTGAAGTTCCTCAACTCGGTGCTGCGCCTGTCGCTGACCTATCTCGACGAGGTCATCCTCGGCTACAACATCCGCACGCAGTCGGACAATCCCTGGGCGTCCAGCCGCACGGCGCTGATCCTCTACGCGCAGAACTACAAGGTGTTCCTCAAGAACGCGTTCTGGCTCGCCTTCTTCGTCTGGGGCCTGACCTTCCTGGTGTTCCTGCTGGCGCTGGCGCCCGCGGCCGGGCTGGTGGCGGTGTTCCCGGGCAGCGCCGGTCCGGTCACGCTGGCGGTGGCGGTGGTATTCGCGTGGGCGATCAAGCAGGCCGTCATCGAACCCTTCGGCATGGTGGCGCTGATGCAGGTATTCGACCGCGTCACCGAGGGCCAGCAGGCCGATCCCGAATGGGAAGCCAAGCTCGACGAGGTGTCGGACAAGTTCCGCGAGCTCAAGGACCGGGCTGCCTCCGCTGCGGCCCCCACCCGGCGCGAGGCCGAGCCCGCACAGGCGGACTGACCCCCTTCCCTTCCCCCCTCGGTTCGCTTGCTACGCCGGCGTGGCCGGTGCGTAGGCCGCGACAAAGGCTTCCGGCTGCCGGCGCGGCCGGCCGGTCGCCATGTCGACGCAGGCCCACTGCGTGCGCGCGTTCATGATGGTCCGGCCGTCGCCGATGCGGATGATCCGGTAGCCGCGCCACATGGTGACCCGGCCGTCGTTCTCCTCGATCCAGGTGGCCACCGCGAGCTCATCGCCGGCGAAGCTCGGCGCGATGTAGTCGAGCTCGTGCCGGCGCGCCACGCAGCCCGCACCGATGCGGCGGTAGGCATCCATGTCCAGACCGAGGGCACAGGTATGCGCCCAGGCGCACCGCTCCAGCCACCGGAGATAGCAGACATTGTTGGTGTGCTCGAAGTCGTCGGTGTCGGCCCCGGCCACGGTCACCCGGATGCAGAACGGGTCGACCACCGGCCAGTCCAGCGAAGCTGCTTGCTCGTCCATCCGGGCAGTATGCGTCAGGCAATCGTCGCGGGCATGCAGGTCCCGCGACGGGCGCGACGGTCTCGCGCTAACGTTGCGCCATGCAGGGTGCATTCGACAGCGGCAAGCGCGCCACCGGCTGGACGATCCACGCCGACCGCGGCGGCACGTTCACGGATCTGCTGGCGATCTCGCCCGGCGGCGGCCGCCACCATCACAAGCTGCTGAGCAGCGCGCCCGATCGCTACGACGATGCGGTGGTCGCCGGCATCCGGGACCTCGTCGGCCTGGCCCGCGACGCCGCCATCCCCGAAGGCACGGTCGCCGAGCTGCGCCTGGGCACCACGGTGACCACCAACGCGCTGCTGGAGGGCCGCCACGCCCCCTGCGCGCTTGCGGTCAGCGCGGGATTCGAGGACCTGCTCGCCATCGGCGACCAGTCGCGCGACGACATCTTCGCGCTGCGCATTCCCCCGCGGCGCCGACTGTGCGCGCGGGTGGTCGGGGTGGATGCGCGCGTCGACGCGACCGGTTCGCGATGCACCCCCCTGGATCGGGACGCGCTGCGC